>CALGIB010001044.1 GCA_937915955.1 uncultured Pseudomonadota bacterium | reverse complement strand
GTCCGCCGTGTTCCCGGTGACGTTCGCGGGCGAGCAGTCGCCCACGTCGGTGTCGGTGTCCGAGTCGGTGTCGGTGTCCGAGTCCGTGTCGGCGTCGGTGTCCGAGTCCGTGTCGGTCTCCTCGGCGCTGTCGTCCGGGGCGGGGTCCTTCTCGCCGCAGGCGGTCAGGGCGATGACGAGCGACAGCGAGAGCAGGTGCTGGATCTTCATGGGTCCTCCAAAGAGCCGAACAAGCGCCCGGACCCATACCGCAATGGGTCATTCCCGACCACCTGGAGCGTGGGAGGCTGGTCAGCTCGGGGCGCTCGCACGGAGGACCCGCGGAGCCGGTCGCAGGCGCAGCACCTCGGCCGGGTCAGCGGCCTCGTAGAACAGCAGGTCCGCAGGCTGACCGACCTCCAGCCGAGGGACCGAGCCGAAGCACCGGTGGTTGTCGCTGGACAGCGTGGTGAAGGCCCGGACCAGCTGCTCCTCGCTGGTCAGGTGGGCGTAGTGGACCAGCATGTACGCGGCCTCGACCAGGTTGGCGTTGCCCAGGCGGTACCAGGGGTCCATGACCGAGTCGTGCCCGATGCCCACGCTGGCGCCGGCGGCCCAGAGCTCATCGACGCGCGTGTGCCCCCGGGTCCGCGGGTAGGACCCTCGACCCAGCAGGACGATGTTGTCGAAGGGGTTGGTCACCACCTGCACACCGGACTCCAGCACCAGCTCGATGCCCTGGGCCGCCAGCTCGTCAGACCAGTGGTGCATGGCGGTGCAGTGGCCCGCGACCACCCGCCCCTCCAGCCCCAGCTCCATGCTCAGGCGGCAGAGGGTCAGCAGGTGCCGGAACTCGTCCGTCTCGCGCTCGTCGCAGTGCACGTCGACGTAGAGCCCCCGCTCGGAGGCCAGCTCGCAGGCCAGGCGCAGGCTGCGGTCCCCCGAACCCCGGGTGGGCTCGAAGTGCGGGATGGCGCCGACGGCGTCGCAGCCCATGAGCACGGCCTCGCGCCAGTGCTCCTCGTGGCGAGGCGAGGTGAGCATGCCCTCCTGCGGGAAGGCGACCACCTGAAGCTGCCCCCCGGTCCAGGTGTCCCGGAGCTCGATCAGGGCCGCCACGTTCTCGAGGCAGCCGGTGTCCACGTGGGTCCGGACGCGGGTGCAGCCGAACGAGGCGTACCAGCCCAGGGTCTCCCGCGCGCGGTCGAGCACGTCCTGCCGGCCCAGCCCGTCCCGCAGCGCCGCCCAGTTGGCGATGCCCTCCTCGAGGGTGCCGCTGACGTTGGGGGCCCGGCGTCCCAGCAGCGCGGCGTCCAGGTGCACGTGGGGCTCGGCCAGGTGCGGGCAGACCGTGCCGCGCGCGAGCACCTCCTCGCCGGGCCTGGGATCCAGGCGTCCCAGCTCGACGATGAGGCCACCGTCGACGCGCAGATCGACACGGCGGCCATCGATCCAGCAGTCCACGAACAGCAAGGCGTCTCCTTTGCTACCGTCGCTACTTCACCACCGCGAGGCCTTCATGTCCAAGCTCAGCGTCACCGTCGATGGCCTGACCTTCAAGAACCCCTTCGTCATCGGGTCGGGCCCACCCAGCACGAACGCGAAGATCATGTGCAAGGCCTTCGAGGCTGGCTGGGGCGGCGTGGTCGCCAAGACGGTGAGCCTGACGGACACCGAGGTCATCAACGTCCAGCCGCGCTACGGCAAGCTCAAGGCGGACAAGGAGAACATCGGCTTCCAGAACATCGAGCTCATCTCGGACGCGCCCTTCGAGGACTGGGAGCGCTGGTTCCGCGAGACCAAGGACGCGCACCCCGACGGCATCCTGATCGGCTCGATCATGGAGTCCTACGAGAAGGGGCGCTGGCAGGAGCTGGCCCAGCGCTGCCTGGCCGCGGGCTGCGACGCCCTGGAGCTCAACTTCAGCTGCCCCCACGGTCACCCCGAGACCGGCATGGGCGCGGCCATGGGTCAGAACCCACCGATGGTCGAGGAGGTCACCCGCTGGGTGGTCGAGGCGGCCGGCGGCAGCCCCGTCTGGGCCAAGATGACGCCCAACATCACCGACATCACGGTGCCGGCGCTGGCCGCCCAGCGGGGCGGCGCCAACGGGGTCTCGGCCATCAACACCATCCTGGCGTGCATCGGCATCAACCTGAAGACGCTGCGTCCCCAGCCCACGGTCGAGGGGCACAGCACCTTCGGCGGCTACAGCTACCTGGCGGTGAAGCCCATCGCGCTGCGCATGGTGGCCCAGATCGCCGGCGCGACCGAGGGGCTCAGCATCAGCGGCATCGGAGGGGTGACCTGCAGCAAGGACGCCATCGAGCACATCCTGGTCGGCGCCAGCACCGTGCAGTCCTGCACGGGCCCGATGCTGCAGGGCTTCGAGATGGTGACCGAGCTGTGTCAGGGCCTCGAGGCCTTCATGGACGAGCACGGCTTCGCCACCGTCGACGAGATGCGCGGCCGCTCGCTGCCCTTCTTCACGACGCACCACCACCTGGTCGAGCTGCAGGCCGAGGCCCGCGAGAAGAAGGCCGCGGCGAAGCGGTTCCGCGACAAGCAGTGGGGCGAGGGCGACATCACGGCCGGCACCGACAAGCTGACCAGCGAGTAGCGAGTAGCGGCGGCTACTGCCCGAGCACCAGGTAGGGCGAGAACTCCAGCTGCCCTGCCTGCATCCCCGACAGCGCCGTGTTGACCTCGTCGAAGTCCGCCGGGTCGGCCATGCGCAGCCCCGCCACGCCCACCGCGAACACCGCGTCGGGCTCGGTGAAGGCCTCGGCCGGGATCAGGAAGCTCGTGGCCGACTCGGCGCTGGTGAACTCGTGCCACTCGCTGAGCCCCTGGGGCTCGTTGCTCCAGGTGACCCGGCCCGACCTGGTGTTGATGACGGTGGCCAGCACCTGCTCGTAGTCGTCCCCGGACATGTCGATGGGCAGGTCCTGTCCGAACACGCCCTGCTCGGGGACGTCCACGTAGGCCGCCTCCGGGAGCTCGAAGACCAGGCCGCTGGTCCGCCCCTCGACCTCCAGGGTCAGCACCGCCTCGGCCCAGGTCACGTAGGTCAGGCCCTGGTCACCGTAGGCCGTGTACTGGCCCTCGGCGTCCCCGGCAGACAGCTCCACCGCGGGCGTGTCCCCCACGCGGACCTGGCCCTCGACCCCCTCGACGCCGGCGCCCTCGATGTCCGCCAGGCTCTTGGCGTCCGCCACGAACACCGTCAGCGCCGAGCCCTGGTCGAAGTCCGTCTCCGAGAGGTCGATGTCCTCGGAGTCGGGCTCGACCAGCCCCAAGAACGCGCCCTGGACGACCAGCGGCTCGGTCAAGCCGCCGACGCCCCCGGGCGCGCAGGCCAGGCCCAGCGCCAGCACCCGCTCAGGCGTCCGGCGAGCGCGGCGCGACCGACATGAACTCCTCGTTGTCCTGCATCGTCTTCATGTAGCGCAGCACGTTGACGTGGTCGTTGATCAGCTCCTGGCCCTCGGGCCCGCGGTAGAGCACGAAGATCAGCGGCGCCAGGAACAGGTCGGCGATGGTCAGGGCGTGGCCCATCAGGTGGGTGCCGTCCAGGTTCTCGTCCAGGACCTTCACGAAGTTCCGGAGCGAGGGCATGGCTCTCTCGATCTGGACCCGGTCGGGCGCGCCGTCCTCGGTCCCCGGGAAGATGTAGCCGAACAGGTACTCGACGACGGCGGGCCGGTACAGGTAGGCGTTGATGGCGCTGATCCACTGGTGCATCTGGGCCAGGCGGGCGGGGTCGGTGGGCCGCAGGGGGCGACCACCGAAGGCGGCGTCGAGGTAGATGCAGATCGCCAGGCTCTCGTAGAGCTTGACGTCGCCGTGCACCAGGGCCGGCACCTTGCCGAAGGGGTGCAGGGCCAGGTACTCGTCGGACTTGTGATGGCCGGGCTCGATCTGGCGGAAGTCGACGTCCACGCCCTTGCAGGCGGCGGCGGCGCGCACGGTCCAGACGTAGCTGCTCTGGGCGAACCCGTAGATCATGGGCTTCATACCGAACTCTCCTCGAATGGGGAGAGCAAGCTAACCCCCGTCGCGCGCTGGCGCGCTACTCGCCCGCCGGCACCAGGCAAGGCGCGCCGTCGGGCGCGTCGCTGTTGCAGATGCGCCCCTCGACCGAGGGGTGGATGCCGGCCTCACCGGCGGCCTTCAGGCCCTCGACCAGGACACCCCGAAGCGAGGGCTTGCGCTCCCGGACCAGCGCCATGCTCAGCGCGCCCGAGCCCTCAGCGCCGAAGCCGTCCTGGTCGCCCCTGCTGGGATCCACCAGGTAGATGACGGTCGCGACCTTCACCTTGTCCTTGTCCTGCAGAGGGACCAGGCCCTCGTCTGTGACCAGGTGAACGTGGGTCACAGCACCCGCGGCCACGTCGTGCCGAAAGACCACGCCGCTGACCTGGAGGAACTGCCCGGAGGCGGGCCAGCCCTGCACGGCGTGCTCGAGCACATCCTTGAGCTGAGCCCCGCTGAGCTCCAGCAGCACCAGGTCGTCGTCGTAGGGCAGCAGCTCCTCGAGGGACTGACGGGTGATGTCCTGGCCCACCGGGATGTTGGAGTTCAGGCGCAGGGCGCCCGCGTTCACGAGGCCGACCTGGGCTCCCTCGAAGCTGCCCTTGATGCTGTCGGCGACCCAGCTGCCCAGGTTGCTCTCGGCCTGACGCAGGACCAGCTCATCGCCGATCAGCGGCACGCTGGCCTTGCCGTAGACCTCGCCCAGGCAGCCCCAGCTGCCGTAGTCATCGCCGCAATAGGACAGCTCGAAGGCCGAGATCCAGGCCTGGATCGCGCCGGCCACCGCCGGGTCGGCGGCGACCTTGTCCGGGGACAGCTCGTAGGTCTGGGGCTCGACGCTGACCGAGCCGTCGGCGGCCACGGTGATCCAGGCGGCGCGCACCTTGACGGCGTCCGCCTGTCCCTTGAGCACCAGGCGTCCGTCGCCCGCGTCCTGGGTGATCTCGTGGTGGTCCTGGCCGCCCAGCACCAGGTCGGGCCCCGAGCCGTCACTGGTGGCGTGCAGCAGCTCCATGTCCTGCTGGATGTCCAGGTGGGTCAGCGCGATGACGACCTCGGCGCCCTCGTCGCGAAGCGCCTGGGACTGGCCCGAGGCGAGCTTGGCGTGCTCGGTGTCGATCAGCGCGTACTGGGGCTTCTTCAGGTCCGTGGTCAGGCCGAAGATGCCGACCTTGACGCCGTTGACGTCGATCAGCTTGCGCTCCGCCAGCTGAGCGCTCTCGACCCCCGCCGAGGGGACCCAGCGCACGTTCGTGTCCAGCCAGGTGAACTGCGAGCGGTCCAGCAGCGCGTCCAGGTGCCCGGCGTCCTTGAGCCTGGCCCGATCGAACTCGTGGTTGCCGAAGACCGCGACCATGTAGGGGTCCTGGGCCTGGGGATCCCCGTCGAGCAGGTTGAGCACCTCGACCTTCTGGCGGCCGTCGAAGGTGTGGCTCAGCATCGAGGGGAAGAGCACGTCGCCGCCGTGGGTGAGCACTACGGGGCCA
>CALGIB010001043.1 GCA_937915955.1 uncultured Pseudomonadota bacterium | reverse complement strand
GGAACCTCTGCAGGTTCCCCCTCCTCGCCTTCGGCTCGTCTCCCCCTCCAGCGACGCCGGGCGGCGCGGTGGTCGGCAAAGCTCCTCGTCGCGTCGTCGCACGCTTCGCTGTGCTCCTTGGGCTCCTCGTCGCTTCGCGCCTCGCCGGCCGGCTCGTCCTCGGCTCGGGCCTCCGGCCCTGGCGCCTTCGGACGAGGTCGGCCCGAGGGAACCTCTGCAGGTTCCCCCTCCTCGCCTTCGGCTCGTCTCCCCCTCCAGCGACACGCGCGGACAGCCAGCCTTCCGAGCCCCTGCTCATCGGGCTACCTTCCGGGCGATGAGGAGACACCACCATGCTCTGGGCACTGGCCCCCCTTGGGACCCTGCTCGCCTGTAACGGCGACCAGAACTTCAACCAGCTCGTCCCCGAGATCACCGTCAGCCCTGGCTCGGTGGACTTCGGCGAGGTCGTCGTGGACTACACGGAGACCGCGCACCTCGAGGTCATCAACACCGGCCGGGCGCCGCTGAACGTCGAGCTCAGCTTCGGCGAGGGCGGGGAGCCCTACCGCGTCGAGCCCGGCGCCTTCGAGCTGGCCGCGGGGGACCGGCAGGAGCTGGAGCTCCTCTTCTCGCCGCCGACCTACCTGGAGTACCCGACCGCGCTGGTCTTCCAGAGCGACGACCCCGACAACCCCAGCTTCTCGCTCCCCGTCACGGGCCTCGGCGGCGACGGCCCCACGCCCGACATCCGGCTCGATCCCGCCACGCTGGACTTCGGCTCCCCCGTCGCCATCGGCGACACCCAGACCCTCTGGTTCAACATCTCCAACGTCGGCGACGGCGACCTGCACATCACCGACACGCAGCAGACCGGCTCCGGCTCCTTCACGCTGCCCCAGGACCCCAGCTGGTCCACCCTCGCGGCCGGATCGACGACCACGGTGGTGGTGCTCTACACGCCCGCCAGCCTCGACGGCGACCACGGCAGCTTCGTGCTCGACTCGGACGACCCCGACGCGCCCCAGGTCACGGTCCAGCTCCTGGGCAACGGCGGCGGGGACTTCGAGTACCCCGTGGCGCTGATCGACGGCCCCTCCAGCGTGGACCCGCCGGACACGGTCTCGCTGGACGGCTCGGGCAGCTACGACCCCGGCGGCTTCGAGCTCGTCGACTACGAGTGGACCCTCTCCCAGCGGCCCGACGGGAGCGCGGGGGAGCTGGTGGCCACCGCCGGGGACAGCACCGAGGCCTTCTTCGACATCGCCGGCCGGTACGAGGTGCAGCTGGTGGTCGAGAACGAGCTCGGCGTGCGCTCGGCCCCCGGCAAGTACAGCGTGGACGCCATCCCCCAGGACGCCATCCACATCGAGATGTTCTGGGACACCTCGGCCGCCGACCTGGACCTGCACCTGCTCTCCAGCACCTCGGCCGAGCTCTTCGACCGCCCCGACGACGCCTGCTACTGCAACACGAACCCCGACTGGGGCACCAGCGACAGCGTCGACGACCCCCGCCTGGACCTGGACGACATCTACGGACACGGCCCCGAGAACATCAACATCGAGGCCCCCGTCGACGGCGAGTACCCCATCCGCGTGCACTACTTCGACGACAACGGGGACGGCGAGGTGACCTCGACGGTGCGCGTCTACCTGGACGGCGTGCTCGAGGAGGAGCTCTCGCGCGTGCTCGAGCGCAACGAGGTCTGGTCGGCTGGCCGCGTGCGCTGGCCCGACGCCCTGCTCGTCGAGGAGGACACCCTGGCGGACAACCCGGGCGCCCGGGACTGCTACTGATGAGCCCGATCTCCGCGTTCCTGCTGTTTCTGGCCTGCACGCCCTCGTGCTGTCAGCCCACGCTGAATCCGGTCAGCCAGGACACGGCTGAGCTCGACAGCGACTCGCCGGTGGACTCGATCGACAGCCAGGACACCGCGCCCCCGCCGCCCTGCGCCCAGCCCGAGTCCGAGCCCAACAACCTGGACAGCGAGGCCGACCCCGTCCAGCGCGAGGACCTGGCCTGCGGCGCCTTCACCGGCGGCGGCCTGGACCTGGACTGGTACACCTTCGAGACCACCTCGCCCGGTTGGCTGAAGGTCGACGTCGACGCCGCCTCCCGCGGGAGCGAGGCCAACGTGAACCTGTCCATGGAGTCCGACGGCGGCGTTCAGGTCGCGATGTCGATGGCCGGCGACGGCGGCCCGGATCCCTACCTGGTCATCCCCGTTCAGGGCGCCGACAGCTGGTACCTGATGTTCAACGAGCAGGAGGCCCAGTCCGGCGACGAGGACTACGACTACCAGTTCCGGGTGTCCACGACGAAGACCCCGGTGGACATCGACCGCGAGGAGTCCTCGGACAACGACAGCTGGCAGGACGCCCAGGTCATCGAGCTGGACGAGAGCATCTACGGCACCGTCTCCGAGGCCTCGGACCTGGACTGGTTCGTGCTCGAGACGCCCGAGGGACGCCAGGAGATCGAGCTGCAGCTGATCGCGCACCGAGCCGGCTCGCCGCTCAACGCGCGCATCGAGATCTGGACCACGCAAGCCAAGGACAAGACCAAGCTCGAGTCCGAGGCCGACGTCAAGGTCAGCACCAGCGACGCCAGCCCCAGCTTCGACCCCATCTTCACGCACACCAGCTACGACCAGCGGTCCTGGTACATCAAGGTCCGCGTGGCCGACGGCGGCACCGGGCCGGCCTACTGGTACACGCTGACGACCACCGTCAAGGAGGCCGAGTGAGCCTGATCCTTCTGCTCGCCTGCACCGGCAAGCCCTCCGTCGTCACCCCCGATGACAGCGAACCCCAGGTCGACGACAGCGACCCCCCGGTCGACGACAGCCAGCCCGAGGACTGCCTGACCACGCCCGAGGCCATCTCGCCCAAGGACGGCGCCAAGGGCGTCTACTACCGCAGCGACCTGAGCGTGCAGTTCACCGACGCGGTCTCCACGGCCAGCTTCACCGTGCGGGCCATCCGCCCGGTGGAGGGGCAGGCCCAGCTCGGATCCACCGGCAGCCTGGACAAGGAGGCCTCGTTCGAGGCCCACGAGCCGAGCCTGACCGTCGAGTGGAACGCCAGCCGTGAGATCGCGACGCTCGAGACCGACGGTCTGCACGCCAACACGCGCTACGCGCTGGACATCCGCGTCTGCGGGCAGGGCTTCAAGAGCACCTTCAGCACGGACGCCTACGGCGACCCCCTGGAGATCGCCCCCGAGGATCTGGTCGGCCACACCTTCGTCGTCGAGCTCTCGAAGGTGAGCTTCACCGAGCCCGCGGGCTTCGGCAGCTTCCTGGCGGTCTACCTGGACGTGCCCATCCTGATCGGCGTGGTGAGCGTGGACGGCGACGACCTGGACATGCTCGGCGCCCAGGGGCGTCTGACCAGCAGCGGTCGCTACGTGCAGAAGAAGACCCAGACCCTGGACGACGAGCAGAAGTACTGGGTGCCCACCTGGGACTTCTCGGGCGTCGACTTCAGCCAGTCGCCCTTCTGGGCGGGCGACACCGACAAGATCGAGCTGCGCTACGACGGCGCCTTCATCCCGGTCTACGACTTCCACATCGAGGGCACCTTCTCCCCGGACGGCGAGAGCTTCGGAGGCGGCCGCATCTGGGGCCTGGGCGACACGCGGGACATGGCCACGCTCTTCAACAGCGACGACGAGGACTACGTCTGCGGGCTGGTCGAGACCGCCGGCGCCAGCTGCGAGGTCTGCCCCGAGGACGGTGAGAAGTACTGCCTGTTCCTGAGGGGCGAGGACATCGAGGCGGACCGCGAGCGAGGGCTCGTGCTCGAGGAGCTGGGCGACGGGCTCTACGAGGAGTAGGGGGTCGGGATGCCCCCGTGGACCTCCGAGACCTCGCCCCAGGCCATCGCGGGCCTCGTGCAGTCGCTGGCGCGTCGGAACGTGCTGAGGCTGGAGTCGCTGGCCGTGGGCGACGGCGCCGTGAACGCGCTGAGCGAGCGCCTCGAGGCGGCGCTGCTCGAGGAGCAGGGCGACGACGGGCTCTGGGCTCGGCTCCGGGGCCGCAGGCCGGACCTCGAGGGGCTGGCCAGCTCCTGGCAGGGCGGGATCGAGCGCGTGCGCGCCCTGGAGATCCACCTGGAGCTGCTCCAGCGGGACGCGCGGCTGCTCGAGCAGGACCTGGCGGGGCTGGCTGCGCTGAGGGACCTCGCCTCGGCTCAGGCGGCGCGCTGCTCGACGCCCGAGCTGGCCGGGGCGCGGGAGAGCTACAGCTCGAGCGCCTCGGCGCTGCAGCGCCTCCACCAGCTCCACCTGGACGTCGAGGCCCTGGTCGAGAGGCTCCAGCGCCGCATCGAGCTGCTGCTCCCCGCGACCCGTCAGGCCCTGGAGGGGCTGCACGCGCACCTCACCTGGCTGCGGCAGCGCAGCCGCGAGCGCTGGGACCGCGCCGCGCTGGCGACCCTGAAGCAGGACCTCGAGCTGGCCTGCTCGCTCGCCAGCGAGGGCAGCCGGCTGGTCCGCGAGCAGGCGCCTGGCCTGGAGCAGCGCATGCTGGAGCTGGATCGGGAGTGGGCCGAGCGCCAGCGGGCCGCCAAGGAGGTGCAGGATGCCCTCGACCACACCTGAGGGCCGCGCCCTGCGTGCCCTGCGCCTGAACCAGCAGTTCCCGCCATGGCGCCCGCTGGCCCTGCACCTCGCCGCGATCCACCTCGCGCTGCCGCGGGCGAGTCGGTGCAGGCTCAGCGGCTGGCCCGAGCCCGAGGCCTGGGCCCAGGTGGCGGTGGATCGGCGCCTCTCCGCCGAGCTGCTGGCGCGCCTCGCCTTCCTCGAGCAGGCGGGGGATCCGCTGGCTCGATCCCGGGCTGCGATCCTGCGAGGGCTCCAGGGGCTCGAGCTGCTGCCCCCGGGCGGCCTGACGCTGCGAGCCATCCAGCGCCGCGCCGGGCGCTACGAGCTGGTCCTGGATCGGCTCGAGCCCGAGGTGCCCCGCTTCGTCCGGTGGACGCTCCGCGGCGTGCTGCCCGTCGACGCCTCCGAGCAGCTGGACGGGGACCTGCGGCGCGAGCTGTTGGACCTGACGGAGCGGCCCTGCGCGGTGGTCTGGACCGACCTCACGGACCGCGGCCTGCAGCTAGAGGAGCTGGTCCGGGGGGAGATCGGACCGCTGCGCCCCGGCGCCGGAGGACCCTGGGTCTCCGCCGTGCTGAGCCGCGCCGCGGTGGGTCGCGCGGCGCTCTCGCTGGACGATCCCCTGGTACGAGGGCTGCCCGTGCCTGAGCCCGGGGCGGGCTTCGGCTTCTCCCGCCAGCGCAAGTGGGCCGTCCCCATAGCTGAGAAGGGTCAGGCGAGAGCGTGGCTGGATGCAGTAGGCTCCAGGAACATCGTCTACAGCTACGGAGACGCCCGATGACCCCCACCCTGCTCGTGGTGGATGACGACCGAGACGACCAGGAGCTCCTGGGCGAAGCCTTCGCGGAGCTTGGCTTCGAGGGGCGGCTGGTCTTCCTCGACGACGGCGATCAGCTGATCGACTACCTCAACCGCAAGGGTGACTACGCGGATCCCGAGGCCAACCCGGCGCCCTCTCTGGTCATCCTCGACCTCAACATGCCGCGCCTGCACGGCCTCGCCGCGCTGGCCGAGCTGCGCGCCAACCCTCGGTTCCGCCGCGTGCCCGTGATCATCATGACCACGAGCTGGAGCGAGGACGACATCGCGCGGGCCTACGATCTGGGCGCCAACAGCTTCATCATCAAGCCGGTGCTCTACGACGAGCTGCTGGAGACGGTGCGGGGGCTGGTGACCTACTGGCTTCGCCTCGCGGAGCTGCCCCCCAGCAACCTGGACGCGTGAGCCTCTTCCCCAACGCCGAGGAGGCGGCCATGCACCCGCCGGGGGCCCAGGCCGATCCCGAGTCCCTCGTGGTGGTGGCCAAGGCCTGGGGACGCAGGCAGTCCGGGGTGGTGCGGTCGGTCTACCTGCCCGGACGCGCCAGCCTGGTCCAGGGCGAGCCCAGCGACGACTTCGCGCTCGGCTATGTCGTCGAGGGCCTCTACGTGGGCGGCGTGGGCTTCAACGAGGCCGAGCCCCTGGGCTTCGGCGGGGCCAAGCCACGCCTGGCGCCGCACCTCTGGGCCGCGGCGTGCAGCCTGCCAGCGGCGCCCCTCTCGGGCGAGTCGCTGCGCTCCTCCCTGGTGGACGGCGCCGGCATCGGGGGCGTGGGTCTGCTGCCCCTGCAACGGCAGACCCGCAAGCTGCTGGCCATCCGTCACGACCCGCGCGACAGCCTGGGGCGCTTGCTCCAGCTGGGCCGGATCGAGCTGGACGAGGTGGTCCAGGATCTCTCCTGCCTGCTCGCGCTGGGCGCCCTTCGGCTTGGCTCGGTGGCTGGAGGAGGGGACACGCCGCGTCGGCCTCGCCCCCCGCCGAGGCCGCCGTCTCGCGTGGTCCACGCCGAGCGCGTCGAGGCGCGGCCGGGCAGGTCCCGCGCCGTCACCGGCGCTCAGCTGGAGAAGCTGCGGGTCCGCCTGCAGCGCGAGCTGGACATCATCTCGGCGGCGGACGACTGGACAGTGGTGGGGGCCAACGCCGCCATGGGCAGCGACGCCGTGGAGCGCGCCTGTGAGCGCATGACCCGGCGCTATGCGCGGCTGATGGAAGACGAGCGGCTGCCGGCCCAGGTGCAGGACCTGGCCCAGGCGGTGCACGCGCGGGTGCTGCTGGCGGTCACGCGCATCCAGGACGGTCGCCCGGCCGTGATCGAGGCCGCCTTTGGCGACCCCATGGAGGAGGGCAAGCGCTACCTCAACGAGGGTGAGTTCGAGAACGCCCAGAAGTGCTTCACGCTGGCCAGGCAGCAGACCGCGTCCCCCGCCTCCAGCGCCTGGCTGGGCTGGGCCATCTACAACGACCGGACCCGGCCCGAGATCGCGCGTCGCGCCAAGGGCCGCGAGCTGATCGAGCTGGCCGAGAGCATGAGCGAGCACGCCCCGGATCCGCTCTACCTGTTGGCCCGCGTCGAGGTCCTCGAGGGTGAGCTGCTGCGCGCCTGGAACCACCTCGAGAAGCTGATGAAGGTGGCGCCGGACCACAGGGACGGCCGCGCCTTGTTGATCGAGGTGCGCTCCCAGATCCACCAGGACAGCTGAGGGAGCCGGCGGCCTCGGCGGACGGACGGAGCCGGTCCGCCCCTGCCCGCCCTTCGACCCTCGGAGAGAATCTGGATCTCTTGGATTATCGGCCTCGAAGCTGGTGAGCCCTTGGCACGGTCCTTGTAATTTGCCGTAATGGTGACGCGGCCCCTGCCGATGTAGATACCTGAGCGAGGAACAGGTTGTTCCGCGGGAGGTTGACAATGATGGCTCGTGAGCTGCACCCCCAGGGCATCAAGCCGGAGCTGGACGCGCTCCGAGCGCTTGCCAGGATCTGGTCCCAGCGTCAGACGGGCGTGCTGCGCAGCCCCCACATGCGGGGCGAGGCGCGGCTGATCGAGGGGCGCGCGGCCCGACCCCAGGATCGCACCTGGATCGTCCAGTCCGCCTACGTCGGCGCCGTCGAGCTGCACCCCTGCACGGTGCTGCCGGTGCCTGGCCTGGACCTGCTGCCGGAGCTCTGGGCCTGCGCGCTGGCCCTGGCCAACCCCTCCGCGGTGCTCGGTGTGCTCGACGCTTCGCTGGTCGAGCGCTCCGCCGCCCGCCGCGTCGGCGAGCTCCCGCTGAGCGCTGCGACCCGGCGGCTGCTCGCGCAGGATCGTCGGCCCAACCAGGACCTGCGTGTCCTCTGCCAGGTCAGCGACATCGCCCCCGAGGCCGTGGCACAGGAGATCTCGGCCATGGTCGCCCTCGGCATGTTCCGCCTTCGCCGCGCCGCCGGCCGCAGCCACCGCCAGCCCCTGCACACGGTCACGCCGGCGCAGCCCGGCGAGGCTCGGCACACCCAGGCGCTGCGCACCCGCCTCGAGCGCGAGTGGGGCCTGCTCCGCGACGCCGATGACTGGACGGTCGTCGGGGTCAGCCCGAACATGGACGCCGTGGTCATCCGCCGCGCCTGTGAGCGCATGCTCACCCGCTACCAGGCGGTCGGGGATCACAGGGACATGCCCGAGGACGTGCGAGAGCTGGCCCGCGCCATCCACGACCGCGTCGAGCGCGCCGTGGGCGAGATCCAGGCCGGCCGGGCCCTGACCGCCGGCCAGCGGCAGCTGCATCAGGACCCCGTGGCCGAGGGCCGCCGTCGGCTCGCCGCCGGGGACTACGCCAACGCCGCGCGCTGCTTCACCCTGGCACGCCAGCAGGGCGAGAGCGCCCTGAACGTCGCGCTGCTGGGCTGGGCCCTCTACAACGACTCGGGTCGCCCCCACGCGGCCCGCACCGAGCGCGGGCTCGAGCTGCTCGGCCTGGCCGAGTCCATGGGCGGCCACGCGCACGACGTGCAGCTCCTGCGCGCCCGGGCCGATCTCGCCGAGGGCGATCTGGTGCGCGCGTGGACGCGCCTGGACCGCATCCTCGACTCCGATCCGGAGAACCGGGACGTCCGGGTGCTGCTGACCGACGTCCGCCAGCGCCTGGGCCGCTGAGGCCCGCGCTCCAACGGGCGTATACTCGGCCCCGGTGAGGCTGGACGGCTACCGGGACCTGGCCGAGGTCCGAAGCAGCTCGCGCTCCCGGGTCTACCGCGGGGAGCGCAGCTCCGACGGGGCCTCGGTGATCGTGAAGGTCGCGCTGGAAGGCGGCGAGGGCCGGCTCCTCTCCGAGTACTCGCTGCTGCAGCGCCTCGACCTGCCCGGGGTGACCCGAGCGCTGGACTTCCTGCACGGCCCCGAGGGCCCGGTGCTGGTGCTCGAGGACGCCGGCCGGTCCGACCTGGCCGGCGTCCTGGCCCGGGGGCGGCTGCCCCTGGACGAGGCCTGGACGCTGGCCATCCAGCTCGCGGAGATCGTCGCGCGGGTGCACCAGCGCGACATCGCCCACCTGGACATCTGCCCGGGGAACGTCGTCGTCGACGGAGACCTGGGCTGGCTCACCCTGGTCGACTTCGGCCGGGCCTCGCACGCTCCGGGGCTGACCCGGGCGCGGGGGCTGCGCGGCCGCCGCGCCGACGAGCTGCGC
>CALGIB010001042.1 GCA_937915955.1 uncultured Pseudomonadota bacterium | reverse complement strand
TGCCGAGGGTCTGTGCGACCGGCCGGAGCGAAGCGGAGGACGCCGTAGAGAGCACGAACTTCCGCGTAGCGGAAGTCCCGGAGGCGAAGCCGGAGGGCTTGTTGTGCGACCGCAGGCGCAGGGAGAACCGACCCGGTCCCGGAGGCCCGGACCCCGTCGATGAGCAAGGAACCACCTGTGTCCTCGGGGGAGAGGTGACGCTGTGGGCGGCCCGCGCGCAGGGGCCGGCCCGAAGGGCCGAGCGGTAGATCGCTCGTTAGCCGACGTCACCGCCCGGCGAATCGCCGGCAACTGGAACTCACCGACGCCCGGCGCCTTCCAAGCGCGAGCAGCAATAGCCCAGGAAGAATCAGCGCGCCTCCCACTCCTGCGCAGCCGCAGGTGGGCTCCGGCTCGGGGCGGTCCGGTGTGCTCGAGTCTCGCGACGGGCTGTCGCCCGGCAAGTCCGAAAGGCTGTCCGCCGGGCTGTCCCGCGGCGAGTCCTGGGTGTCGACAGGCGCGCTGTCTTGGGTGTCAATGACAGCGGTGTCGACGGCGTAGCCCGTGTCGTCGAAGCCCGTGTCTTGGGGCAACGACGTACAGACTCGCGCGGGGCCGAACTCGAAGGCGCCTGCGTCCGAGAGCGCCCTGCCGTCGCCGTCGCCGTCGATGGGTCGGCTGCCCCCCTCGTTGTCGCTGCCCGAGGGGCTCAACTCGGTGGGAAGAAGATCGATGGCGGGGGAGCCTTCCTGGAGCCGGAGATTCATGTCGGCCCACTCCATCTCCGAGGACCACGCACAGAACTCGGGATCGGCTTCCAGGTTGTCGTGGGCGTCCTCAATGTTCTCACCGTAGACAAAGGGATGGTCGAGGCCGTGTCCGAGGTTGTGGGAGACCGTGTCACCGCGGTCGTCGGCGACGCTCACGCCACAGACGCTTCCGGCCGCGATGTTTCCCTTGAACTCCAGCGTCGAGTACGCCCGGTACCCCGGCCGGGCCACCCCGCACGCTCCGCGGATAAACGTGTTGTTCCAGAACACGAAGTGACCAGTGTCGGCGGAGTAGTCCTCTTCCAGCACGATGGCGTTCGCATCTACGAAGACGTTGTTCTCGACGTGCAGCGGGCCGGATGGGCCGATGAAGCCCGTCATGATCGGGTAGCCGGGATCGACGAAGACCGAGTCGAGGACATACAGGGTATCGAATGGACCCGTTGGGTAGATGGTGACGTTGAATCCCTCGAACCGGCAGTTCTGGATGACGCCGACGTCCGTGTCCCCGCCGTCTCGATTGAAGTAATACACCGCGGTCCCGCCCTTCAGTGGGGCGACGAAGCCGATATCGACAAGCGTCCAGTTGCCCGAGAGCTCGAAGGCCGACGCGTTCTCCCAAGAGCTCATATCAATGATGGTGTGCTGCGGCCCCGCGCCGGTCAGCGTGAGGTTGTCTACCGGGAGCGTTAACCCCCCTTCGACGTAGGTCCCGGCATGAATGTGGATCGTATCCCCATCCACTGCCAAGGCCAAGGCGTCTTCGATCGTGAGCGCATCACCATGTCCGGTCTGGTCCACGACGAGGGTAGCCGCCGATGCTGCGCTGAGGAACCACATCAGTTGTTGTGCTTCGCGTAGAGGATTCCGGGGGCCTCGCTTCCGGAACCGACGAAGCAACCCGAGGTCTGGCTCGCTGCCCGCGCCTTGAAGAACATCGCCTCGACCGGAGGAGGACCTGGGTTCACCACCACGTCGATGTTGTCGATGCAGGCGCTGGCGTCGTCGCCGAAGCCCCCGCTGCCGTCGTCGAGGTAGATTTCGATCTCCGTCACGTCCTCCCACTCCTCGGAGACGGGGTTCCAGTACAGTACGAACAGCGTGCCCTGCTCGCGCTCCGCGTACATCTTGAACTCGCCATCGGGCAAGGGCAGTACCCCTGGGTCGTGCATGTCGCCATCCTGGGGGGAGCCCATGTACGTCCCATAGCTGCCTTGCGGCTCAGGGCATCCCGAAGATAGGACCACATCCCACTCTTGGTTGGTCGTGTCCCATTCCGCCCGGTACAGGTCATCCTGGTTAGTGCTTACCTGTGTGCACGTCGTACCGTCAGGCGCCCCCGTGAACACCATCGAGTAGTCACCTGTCGTCAGGTTGAGTGTCGGGTGGTCAACGTAGTTGTGCATGATTCGACCGTGGCGAGCCCCGTACAGGTCGTTGGTGCACGAAGCATCACCGTCGACACAGACGCTGATCTCTCCCACGCCATCGCCGTCGCCGCTGATGTCCTCGAAATCGCAGAGTTCGGTCTCCAGGCAGGTGTCGCCATCGGAGAGCTCACAGTCGTCCGTGTCCGTGCACTCGACCGCCGCGTCGAGGCCCTCCTCGTCGACGCTCTCGACCGCGATGACGTGGTCGCCGGGGTTGCCCACGTCGTTGCGACGCGACCAGACCCAGACGCTCTGATTCCCCGAGCCGTCCTCTGCGGCGGCGATCCAGGGATGGCTGAGGTACGCGAAGTCCTGGCTTCCGCCAGTCTCCTCGTAGACCTTCGTGTCGCTGGTCCAGTTCGAGTAGCTGTTCCAGTCCTGTGTTCCCGTGTCCTGGGCGCGCTTCTGGTAGACGCAGTCCTTCTTCGTCTCATCCACGCCGTCGCAGGAGGTCGACCACCAGATCCCAAGTGTGTCCGTGATGCTGCTGCTGGAGCTGTCCGTGAAGCCCGAGGGGTAGAAGAGGGCACCCGATGCGCTCCCGGGCGTAAGGACCCAGTCGACGCCGGTGTCCCAATTCGCCTGGTCGAAGTCGTCCACCTCTTCGATCAGCCACTTCTCGGCGAGGGTGCAGTCATAGGCCTCGTCGTTGCTCGTGGTCTCACCGAGCGCCTGGCCATAGTAGCGACTGCAGCCGGCGTTCATGCACGCGCGGACAAAGTAGCGGAAGTCCTTGTTCGAGCGATGAACGAAGTCCGTCGTGGGCGAGGTAGCGTCATCGTCGAGGATCTCACCGCCGGATGGACCGGTGCTGGAGAAGCTCGTCGTATTGTCCGCGCAGGCTGCGTTGTCGCCCTCACCCTCCCGCCGGTAGACCTCGTAGTGATCCGTCCCGGTCCAGTTGCCCCAAGGGCCCGCGTTCGTGCACGACGCGGGCGCGCTGTCCCAGCCGATGCTCATCGCGATGGACGGCACCGAAGACGACTCGCTTACCTGGATGTCCGCGTCCCAGTCAGCGCAAGGCAGCGCGAGCGCGTCCGCCGGATACAGCAAGGCGAGGCCGAGGAAGAGGGCTGCGGGTGAGGAGTGTAAGGTAGCTGGCTTCATGGTCCCCTCAGGTGTTTCATGGCCGAACATCCAGCACCGTATCAGAACCCTGGACTCAGGCCAACGACGGACCAGCTCGCCGGCCACGTAAGGCTCAATCAGATGCGAACACCTGTACCCTGCACCTTCTCGAGGACCAGGGATCGATCGATTCAGTGTGGGGCTAATCCAACCCACACTCTAACCACACCCAGAGGCGGTGATGTCGGCTAACGCAAGGCGATTACCGACGTTGGACGGGCGCAGCCCGGCCAATG
>CALGIB010001041.1 GCA_937915955.1 uncultured Pseudomonadota bacterium | reverse complement strand
CAGATCCACGCGCGCCAGCCCCTGGTAGCGCCCGATGCCGTGCCGCTCGTGGACGACCAGATCCCCCTCGCGCAGCTCGGAGAAGGTGCCGATGGCCCGCTGCTCGCCGCCCAGTCGAGCGCGACCGTGGCGCACCTTGCGCTTGTGGCCCAGGACCTCGCCCGCGGTGACCACGGCCAGCTCGGAGGCGGGGTCGTGGAAGCCTCGAGGCAGATCCCCTCGCAGCAGCACCAGCTGCCCCGTGGGCCAGCTCACTGGGTCGGGATCGCGCTGATCGACCAGGCTGAGCCCGTGCGGCGCCAGGAGCTGCCGCAGTCGCTCGGCGCGGGTGCTGGTGTCGACGACCAGCCCGACGCGCCAGTCGTCCTCGAGCCAGGCGCCCAGCTTCCCCACGGTGGGGCCGAGATCCCCCTGCCCCACCGCGAGCACGCTGTTGTCGCGGCAGCCGAGATCCAGCGCGTCGTCGATGGCCACCTCGCTGATCGTCACGGCCTGGCTCAGCCGGTCCAGGACGTCCTGGGCGTGCAGGTAGCGCTCGTGGGGCAGGACCAGCGGCCGCTCGTGCTCGGGCGTGGCCGCAAACCGCGTCTCGATGCGCTCCTGACGCTTGCGCAGCGCCGCCTCGACCCCAGGCCGGTCCAGCACCACGACCTGCCCCTGGACCCGGTCCAGCAGCGAACCGAGGGCGTGCAGGGCCGGCAGCCAGTCGTCACAGCCCGAGAAGCGGATGCCAGCCCGCAGGTCGTCGAGCACCTCACGGCGCAGCCGCACCCGGTAGCCCAGGCCCTCGGCGCGCTCGTACAGCAGCCTGGAGGCGCGGGCGAGGGCCTCCTCACCGAGCAGGTCCTCGCGCGCCGGGAGGACCCGCTGCTCCTCGAGGCTGCCCCCCGGACGCAGACCGCTGGCGTCCAGCAGCCGCAGCCCCTCGATCTCCTCGTCGAAGAACTCGACCCGCATGGGCTGGTCGAGCCCGGTGGGCCAGAGGTCCAGCACGTCGCCCCGGAGCGACAAGGTGCCCGGGTCCTGGACCTGGGCGACCGGCAGATAGCCGAGATCGGCGAGCCGTTGGGCCAAGGCCCTGGGCTCTACCTGATCGCCCACCCGCAGCACCGGGGAGCGAGCCAGCTCCGAGGCCGGCAAGACGCGAGGCAGCAGGGCCGCGGCGGGCATCACCACCGCGACCGGCTGGCCTCGGTCCAGCGCGTCCAGGGCCTCGATGCGCTCCCGAGGCAGATCTGGGTGAGGCGACAGGCCCTCGTAGGGGCGGCAGTCGTTGACCGGGTAGAGCATCGCCGGACGACCGTAGAAGGTGAGCTCAGCGACGACGCGCTCGGCCTCGGCCTCGTCCGGCACCACGACGAGCAGCTGCCCCGGCGTGCGGGACAGGAGGAACCCCGCCGCCCCCTCGGGCAGGCCGGCCAGCGCTCGGGAGGAGGCGAGCAGCTGACTCGCGTGCAGGAGGCTCACGCGGGAGCGGGGTCCTTCTGGGCGAGGCCGCCGTCCTCCGCGACGGCCCCGGCGGCCGCTTCCTTGCGGGCCTTGGCGGTCTGGGCGTCCTCGATGCGCTGCTCGTGCAGGCCGAACATCGCCATCTCCATGACCGCTAGGAGCAGTACGTCCAGAGTGCCGAAGAGCAGGACCGCGACGTGGGGCGAGACCTCGACGCCCCCCATCGTGAAGCCCGCCTCGGCCTGGTAGACGAAGACCAGGTAGGCCGGCAGGTACCACAGGGCGTAGGGCAGCCAGGTCCACATGATCCGGCCGCGGCGGCCACGGGTCAGCTTCTGGCTGCGCTTCAGCGGGCTCTGCGACTTGTCGTCGGTGGCCGCGATGGCGTCGACGAAGGCGTACTGCAGGCCAAACAGGATGCCGGGCACGATGATGACCAGGCCGGGGCTGATCGTCAGGAAGGCCTTGGCGTGGGGGCCGAACATGCGTCCGTAGCGGCCGATGGACCAGTTCAGCGCGGCCTTGGGCGACCAGGGCTGACCGGTGGCCAGGCGGCGCCAGGTGTAGATGCTGGCCGCGTCGATCAGCGGGAAGGCCAGACAGCCCCAGAGCATCCCGATCGCCAGCTTGGACAGCTCGCTGTAGAGCAGCTGTGACTGGGGGTTCGAGGGGTCCGCGTGGGGGACGGCGAACAGGCCGCCCTGCCACATGAGCCAGTGGCCGAGGCCGCCGACGAGCACCGCCAGTGGCAGCAGGAGCGGCAGCCCCCGGAGGGTCCTGACGAAGGACTGACCGAGGATGCTGACGACGGATGTGGAGCTGGAAGTGGCCATGGAGCCCGGCTCTAACGCCCGAGCTATCCTGGGGCCATGGGCCGAGACATCCTGAACATCGACACCAGCTTCGCGATGCACTTCCGCCCGGAGAACCTGGATCTCCAGGACCTCGAGGCGGTCCGACTGCTGCTGGACGGGACCTCGGTCATCGACTGGCACAAGCTGGACCTGAGCACCCGGGAGGCCGTCGACGGCTTCCTGCGCGTGTCGCGCTGCGACCCGGACGACGAGACGGACATGCGTCGCCTGCGCTTCGTCTTCCGCGAGGCCGTCAACCACCTGGAGGAGTACTTCAAGTGGCGCCTGCCCGCCGAGCTGCGGGACCCCGAGGACGTCCGGGACATCTTCATCGCCGCCAGCACGTGGACGGGGCGCTTCCGTCGGCGGCAGTCCCAAGCCTGCATGATCCTGAAGCTGATGCACACCATCAACCACATGGAGGCCGCCGATCTGAAGCACCGGGCCCCCATCAGCGAGGCCCAGCTCTTCGATCGCGCCGAGCGCTACATCATCGACCACGCCGACGAGATGCGACGTCAGGGCTACCCCTTGCTGGCCTTCTACGGCTCCCGCAAGACGCGGGCGAGCGTCATCAGCAAGCTGCTCAGCAAGCGCGAGTCGATCGCGGCGACCATCTTCGACAAGCTGCGCTTCCGCATCGTCGTCAGCGAGCCCGAGGAGCTGGCCCCCGTCCTGGCCTACCTCTGCCGGACGCTGTTCCCGATGAACTACGTCATCCCGGGCCAGAGCCACAACACGCTGCTGGACCTGCACCGGGTCGTCCGCGAGGACCCCAGCTACAAGCCGCTCGCGAAGCGCCTGCAGCGCCTCACGGCCGAAGAGATCCCGGGCGAGACCACCAACGTCAACCCCTTCTCCAGCAAGAACTACCGCGTCATCAACTGGATCGTCGACATGCCGGTCCGCGTCGACGACGTGCTGGAGCGCATGGAGATCGGCGCCAGCTACCAGCTCGGGCGCGTGGTCTACGTCATGGTCGAGTTCCAGCTGGTCGACCAGGCCACCGCCGATCTCAACGAGGTCGGTGAGAACGCCCACGCCTTGTACAAGGAGCGCCAGCAGCGCGTCCTCGAAGGCCGGCTGCTCAAGGGCGGCCTGTCCCGCCGCTGAGGACGAGCGCCAGACAAGCGGGCCACACCCGAGCCCACGGGCGGATGCAGGAAGGGCCTGGGCCCAGGCGTGACCAGCTTGCGTGGAGGACCGGCGAGCGTGAGCTCAGTCGACCAGGTCGCGGAGCTCCTCGACGCTGAAGACCTCGGGCCCACCGGGGGCCTCGTCGAGGAACCCGAGGCGGCTCAGGTCCCGCCAGGCCACGCCGTCGTCGACGTAGAGCAGGCCCTGGGACATGCCGACCAGCTGCCCGTCGGGGCGCACGAAGAACACGCCGTGATCGCCGGGGATGAGCTGGGGGCTGCCCTCGACGGTCAGGTAGACCTCGCCGGCCTTGCCACCGGGCCAGGCCACGGAGACCACCACGGCGTCCTTGCCGCGCAGCGTCTGCTCGACCAGGACCTCGGCGACCGTCCAGGGGGCGCCGTCGCGCGTCTGGGTGTACATGGCGGTGACCTCGCCGATGACGACGCGCTCGGAGCGCTCGGCCAGCTCGGTCACGGTGTAGGGGTGGGTGAACAGGGTGGCACCGACCGGGGTGCTACCCAGCAGGCTCAAGCCGAAGAGCGTCATGGAGCGCCTCCTCGAGCAGGGGATCGGCTGCGCCGGCCCCGATCAACAGGCCCCGCTCAACGACGCCAGCCGCCGACGGTCGCGGACTCCCACTCTCCCGAGTTCGCGGCGGCCTGAATCAGATGCGCGTTGGCCGCCCGCAGCTGATCGTTGAGCGCCAGGCAGAGGATCTCCCGGAGCTGGACCGCGAAGCGGCCCTCCTCGCTGCGCGCGCTGCCCTCGAGCAGCCCCGTCCCCAGCTCGAGCACGCGGCAGGGCTCGAGCGCGGCGATGGTGGCCGGCCGAGGCAGGTGCTCGCTGAGCCCGACGACGCCGCAGAGCGAGCCGGCCTTGACCCGACCCAGCGTCTGCTGGGCGCCGTCGGGGCGCGTCCGCGTCACGCGGCCCTCGCCCTCTACGAGCAGGAAGAA
>CALGIB010001040.1 GCA_937915955.1 uncultured Pseudomonadota bacterium | reverse complement strand
GCGGAGCGGGCCGTCGAGCAGATCGGGGCGCCGGCGCTGTCAGCGGGCTGGCTGACCGCGCAGAGCTTCCGCCGCCCCTTCGATCTGGTGGTGAACTGCCTGGGTGGTGGGGCCGAGGAGCTGGTCGAGTCGCTGCCCATCGCGGCGCTGCCCGAGACCGCCATCTGGGTGGACATCAACTACTGGATGACGGACCCGCCCCGGCTCGCGGCCTGTCGGGCCCGCGGTCTGCGGGTCAGCGACGGCTTGGGCATGCTGCTGCACCAGGGGGCGCTGAGCTTCGAGCTGTTCACGGGCTACCCGGTGGAGGCGAGCGAGCTGAGGCGGGTGCTGAAGCTCTGAGCCGCCCGCGCGCTCGCGTCGGCGGTACACTCCCGCCCGCATGCCTGTCCCGCTGCTGTCCATCCCGCTCCTGATCCTGTTCGCCGCCGCGGTGTTCTTCGCGGTGGTGAGCGTCTGGCCCTCGGGCGAGCAGGACGAGGTCGCCGCCCGGCTGGGTCTGGCCGGCGTCGAGAGCGACCACATCAGCCCCCTCGTCGCGGGCCTGCGCCCCGTCTTCGGCATGCTGGTGCCCACGGTCAAGTGGATCCAGGCCCCGCGCTACCGCGCCTGGATCGAGCGCCAGATGGTCACCGCCGGCATGACCGGGGTGATGACCATCAACGAGTACTTTGCCTACAAGCTGCTCATGGGGGGTGTGTTCTGGCTCCTCTTCGTGCTGCTGTTCGCGCGCGTCATCGTCGGCTGGGACGAGCCGATCTGGGCCGACATCGGCGTGGTCGTGCTGGGCACCTTCTTCCCGGACAGCTGGCTGACCGGGCAGGTCCGCGACCGCCAGGACAAGATCCGCCGCAACCTGCCCTACGTGCTGGACCTGCTCACGCTCTCGGTCGAGGCGGGCCTGGACTTCGTGGCTGGCATCCACAAGGTCTGCGAGAAGTCCAAGGCGGGGCCGCTGATCGACGAGCTCAGCTTCTTCTTGTCCGAACTCCAGGTCGGGGCCACGCGCCAGCAGGCGCTGCGCAACCTGGCCTCGCGGGTCGACATGCCCGAGCTTCGCAGCTTCAGCGCCATGCTCATCCAGGCCGACGTCCTGGGCGCCTCGGTGGGCCCCGTGCTCCGGGCCCAGTCGGACCTGCTGCGCACCCAGCGCTTCCAGCGCGCCGAGCGCATGGGGGCCTACGCCTCGCAGAAGATCCTGTTCCCCCTGATCCTCTGCATCATGCCGGCCGTGTTCATCATCATCTTCGGGCCCATCGTGCTGAACTTCATCTACGGCGACCAGACCATCGGCCTCTGATGAAGACGGTCGCGGTCCACAACCTCAGCCGCCAGGTCCAGCTCGCCGCGCGAGCCGGCCACGCCACCGGCTTCTTCGAGCGAGGACGGGGCCTGCTGGGCAGCCCCGAGCCCCGGGCAGGCGAGGGGCTCGTGATCGAGCCCTGCAACAGCGTGCACATGTTCTTCATGGGCTATTCCCTGGACGTGATCTTCGCGGATGCCCAGCTGACCGTGACCGCCTGCGTGCCCGAGCTCGCCCCGTGGACGATGAGCCCGATGGTGTGGGGCAGCCGCTACGCCATCGAGCTACCCGTGGGGTGCATCGCCGCGTCCGGGACCCAGGTTGGGGACCGGCTCGGGCTGGGAGAGCCTTCGTGATTCGGCTCGCCATCGTCGAGGGACCAGGTCAGGGGCAGCGCCTCCCGCTCGGGGACGGCGAGCACGTGGCCGGGCGCGAGCCCACCTGCGAGCTCTACCTGGCCTCCCGCCGGGTGAGCCGACGCCACGCCCGCTTCGTCGTCCGCGGCGACGAGTGCGTGGTCCAGGACATGGGCAGCGCCAACGGTGTGCTGGTCAACGGCCACCGCATGGAGACCTGCCAGCTCGTGCACGGCACCCAGGTCCAGCTCGGCGACGTGCTGATGGTCTTCCAGGTGCGCGAGAGCACGGACGCCATCCCCGAGGACCAGGCCGCCCCCGCCCAGCCCTACGTGCCCTTCGGCGGCGGCGGCCAGACGATCGAGATGGATCTGGAGGAGCTCCGGGGTGCCGGCGGACCGCTGGCCGAGGAGGCCCCCCCGCCAGCCTTCGGCGCCTTCGGAGGGGCCCCGGCCCCACTGGGCGCGCCCGAGCCGGGGCTCGAGCCCACTGGCACCGTGCCCCGCATGGGCCCCGCTGCCACGGGTCCGGTGGCGGCCGCTCAGCCCTCGCCAGCCCCGGGCAACCCGCTCGAGCAGGTGCCGTGGCTGCTCCGCGCGCTGATCGTGCCGGTGTTCGCGGCGCTGATCCTGATGTGCGGACCGGTGGGCGGCTTCACCTGGCTGGCCAACAGCGCCAACGACGACCTGCAGGACATGTCCATCGCCCGCGGCGTGGCGCTGGCCGAGGGGCTGGGCCACCGCAACGCGACCGCGCTGGCCACCCGCCAGCACCTGGCCCTGGACGTCAAGTTCATCGAGAGCACGCCAGGCGTCCAGGGCGCGATGATCCTGGACTCCGCCGGCGACGTCGTGGCGCCCAGCAACAAGATGAACATCACGATGCGCAAGCGGGAGATCTTCCAGAACGCCGAGCGCGAGCGCGTCCCCCACTGGGAGATGGACCGCGACGGCTACTACGAGATCATCGTGCCCATCAAGGCCGCCAGCACCGAGGGCGCCCCGGGGGGCACCCTGGCCGGCTACGCGGTCCTGACCTACGACGTGCTCGGTCAGGCCGGCGAGGCCGGCAGCCCCTGGCTGCGCTGGCTGGCCTCCTCCTTCTGGATGGTGGTCGCCCTCGGCGTGCTGGGCGTGGGCGCCTGGTTCCTGCTGGTGCGGCCCCTCAGCCTGCTCCGGGACGAGGTCGAGCTGGCGATGAAGAACGGCTCGGAGCTGCGGCCATCCACCGACTCCGGCCAACAGGCCGAGCTGGTCTTGACCCTCAACCGCCTGCTCCAGCGCGCCTCGGGCATGCCCGAGCAGGCCGCCCCCAGCTCGGCTCCGCGGGTCGAGCGCGTCGTCGAGCGCGTGCCCGACGGGCGCCTGGACACCCTGGTGGCCGCCTGCACCTTCCCCGTCTTCCTGCTCGACGCCCGGGCCTGTGTCACCGGCACCAACGACTGGGGCGCCCACCTGGCCGGTCTGCCCTCGGCCTCGCTGCAGGGCATGCCCATCCGCGACGTCTTCAGTGAGCCGGGCGCCTCGGATAGACTCGCGCTCATGATCGAGGGCGTCCTCGGCGGTCAGGCCCCCGTGCTGGCCGACCGATTCCCCATCGCAGGCCAGGAGCGCCAGGTGACGCTGTCCGGAGCGGCTGACCACATGACCCTGGTGATCCTGTGAGCGCGTCTCCGGTGCTCGTGTGCTCCGCCGGGCTGCTGGCGGGCCAGAGCTTCCAGGTCACCGCCTCGGGACTGCGCATCGGCCGCGACCCGGGCAACGAGCTGCACCTCAACGACAACGACGTCAGCCGCTTCCACGCGCGCGTGCTGCTCCACAACGGCGCGGTCTGGGTCCAGGACGCGGGCTCTCGCAACGGGGTCTTCGTCAACGACAGCCGCATCGGCGACAACAAGACCATCGGGCCCGGCGACGTCGTGGCGGTCGGTCAGCACCGCTTCCACATCGAGCTGGGCGAGGAGCCGGCCGAGCACTCCGTCAGCGTGGACCTGCGGTCCGTCAGCGAGCCTGACAAGAAGTGGAAGATCTGGCCCTTCGTCGTCGCGCTGCTGATCCTGGCCGGGCTCATCGGCCTGGTCTCGCTGGTCTCGGGTGACTCGGACTCGGACCTGTCGCAGGTCGGCGGTGATCCCGACGGCCCCGTCAGCCTGGCCCAGGCCCTCAAGGCCCAGTCCGAGGATCCCAAGGCTGCCCCGGACGTGGGGCTGAAGGAGGCGCTCTCGGTGGCCTCGGGCAGCCCGCTCACCCAGCAGGAGGAGTGGCCGGACCCGCCCAAGGGCAGCACCGCCGCCGAGCTGGTGGAGTTGGGCCACAAGCACTACAACGCCAAGCGACACCGCGACGCCCTCGAGCACTACCAGATGGCCTACAAGCTCGACAAGGACTGCGAGATCTGCGCCATCCGCATCGAGCGGCTCAGCACGGAGATCGACCAGATGGTCGTTGCGAACTTCGAGGCCGGCATGCGCTACTACGACTCGCTCCAGTACCAGCAGGCGATCAACGCCTGGGAGACGGTCCTGATGCTGCAACCGGACGCGGACGACGCCATCCACCAGCAGGCGCAAGAACACCTCGAGAAGGCGCGCAAGAAGATCAGTCGGCAGTACTGACGGGCATCTTTCTGAGGCGGCGGCCTCCCTTGGTTATCATTCGCCGTCCAGAGGACCCTTGTCGCCTATGAGCACCACCGTCGGCCTTGTCGTCCGGCGCCCCGGCTTCCCGGAGCGCCGCCTCCCGCTCCAGCCGGGGCAGTTCTGCCTGGGCCGGGCCGAGGACAACGACATCTGCCTGCCGGACATCGGCGTGTCCCGTCGCCACGCTCGCATCCTGATCGAGGACAGCCGCGTGGTCTTCGAGGACCTGGGCAGCGGCAACGGCTCGTGGTTCCAGGGGCGGCGCATGGCCACCCAGCAGATGCAGCACGGGGACGAGGTCTCCATCGAGCCCTTCACGCTGCAGTTCGAGGTGCAGGAGGAGTCCACCCAGGGCGGCCCTGGCGCGGACGCCACGCAGCTGGTGGGCGAGCTGCCCGTGCTGACCGACGAGCCCGCGGCCGCGCGCCTGGAGCTGGTCGCCCCGGTGCGGGGCATGAAGAGCGCCTACCACATCCCGGCCTCGGGCCTGACCCTGGGGCGCTCCGAGCAGCGGGACATCGTCGTGCCGGATCCCGGGGCCAGCCGGCTGCACGCCGAGGTGGTCAAGGTCGGAGGCGAGTACTGGGTGCGAGACCCTGGCGCGGCCAACGGCCTGTTCGTGAACGAGCAGCGCATCCGAG
>CALGIB010001039.1 GCA_937915955.1 uncultured Pseudomonadota bacterium | reverse complement strand
CGTGGTTCGCGAGGGCCCGGATCGCATCCGCGAGCTGATCGAGCTGGGGGTCGAGTTCACGCAGTCCCAGGACGGCTACGCCCTGACCCGCGAGGGGGGGCACAGCCATCGGCGAATCCTCCACGCCAAGGACCGGACGGGCGCCGAGATTGTGCGCGCCCTGATGGCGGCGGTCCAGGCCAACTCGGCCATCGAGATCCGGCCTCACACCATGGTGGTCGACCTGCTCACCGAGGGCTGGCTGTCTCGACAAGACCACGGCGTGGCGCCCTACCCGGACCGAGTCGTAGGCGCCTACGTGCTCAACCTCCGGGACGGCGGGGTCGAGGCCATCGGGGCCAAGGTGGTCGCCCTCTGCGCTGGGGGGGCCGGGCAGGTCTACCGCTTCACGACGAACCCCGAGGTGGCGACGGGTGACGGGATCGCGATGGCCTGGCGCGCTGGGGCCCGCATCGCGAACATGGAGTTTGTCCAGTTCCACCCGACCAGCCTGTATCACCCGCAAGGCAGGAGCTTCCTGATCTCCGAGGCGCTCCGAGGGGAGGGGGGCATCCTCCGGAACGAGCACGGCGAGCGCTTCATGGGGCGCTACGACGAGCGCCTCGAGCTGGCTCCCCGCGACATCGTCGCGCGGGCGATCGACGCCGAGATCAAGCGCCTCGGCAGTGACTGCGTATTCCTGGACATGACCCATCGCCCCCGGCAGTTCCTGCTGGACCACTTCCCCGGCATCCACGAGCGGCTGCTCGAGCTGGACATCGACTTCACTCGCCAGCCCATCCCCGTGGTCCCCGCGTGCCACTACTTCTGCGGAGGCGTGAGCACGGATCTGCAGGGCGAGTCCAGTCTGAGGAACCTGTTCGTCGTGGGCGAGGCGAGCTGCACGGGGTTGCACGGCGCCAACCGCCTCGCCAGCAACTCCTTGCTCGAGGCGGCCGTCTTCGCCCACGCCGCTGTGGCGACGGCCTCGACCCGCCTGGAGGAGGCCACCATCCCGCCGCTGCCGGCCTGGGATCCTGGCACCGCCGTTCCGTCGGACGAGCTGGTCGTGATCAAGCACACCTGGGCCGAGATCCAGCAGTTCATGTGGGACTACGTCGGCATCGTGCGAACCACCCGCCGACTCAAGCGCGCGCGGCACCGGGTCCGGCTGGTTCGCGAGGAGATCCGCTCCTACTACTGGGACACGACCCTCACCCAGGAGGTCGTGGCCCTTCGCAACCTGGCCGACGTCGCCAGCCTGGTCGTCGAGTGCGCGCTTCGCCGACGGGAGAGCCGCGGGCTGCACTTCACGCTGGACTACCCCGAGGACGACGCGCGCTGGATTCGGGACACACCGCTGGAGCGGCGCCTGATCTAGCGCTCAGACCCTCAGCCGGTCCCAGGCCGAGGCGCCTGAGCCCACGAGGGCCTCGATGGCGTCGATGGACTTGGGGGTCGCTGCGGTCAGCACTTCGGGGGACGTGTCTGTGCAGAGCACGTCGTCCTCGATGCGGATGCCGCCGAAGTCGGCCCAGCCCGCCGCCTTGTCCCAGTCCACCAGGTCGCCGAGTCGATCACGGAGCTCCTGGTTCTTCAGGATTGCCGGGACGACGTAGAAGCCTGGCTCGATGGTGAAGACGAAGCCGGGCTCCAGGTCCAGGTCCATGCGGAGGTAGGCCGTGCCGAAGTGGGGGTCCCGGCTCCGCCCGGGCGCGTAGGACGCCTTGTCCCAGAACTGCTCGAGGTCGTGGGTGTCCAGGCCCAGCAGATGGCCCACGCCATGCGGGAAGAAGACCGCCGCTGCGTGGCTCTCCAGAGCGGCGTCCAGGCTGCCGCGGAGCAGGCCCTCGTCCAGGAGCCACCGAGCCATGACGCGCGCCGCGTGCAGGTGCACGTCCCGGTACCGGACGCCCGGCCTGCACATCGCGATGGCCTGCTCCTCGGCCTCGAGCACGGCCTGGTAGGCGGCGCGCTGCCGTCCCGTGAAGCGCCCGTCGACGGGCCAGGTGCGGGTGATGTCGACGCCGTAGCCGCTCTCCCGGAGCTCACCGCCGCCGTCGAGCAGCAGCAGCTGACCCGCCTCTAGGGGGTTGGTCCAGTCCGGGTTGTGCAGGACCTCGCCACGCACCGTCACGATCGAGCCGTAGCCGTTGGTGCAGTCCCGCGCAGCGAGCGCCGCGTTGAACAGCGCGGCGACGTGCGCCTCGTTGCCCCCGGGCCGGGTCGCGGACATGGCCAGCTCGAAGGCGGCCGCGGTCGCCGCCGCCGCGCGCCGGAGCTCGGACAGCTCGTCCTGATCCTTCCTTCGCCGCTGGGCGATGACCGCGTCGGCCAGGTCCGAGTCTCCGTTGTCGCCGCCGTACTCCAGCGGCCGGCCGACCAGCCTGGCGGCCTTGCGGGTGGCCTCGGGGTCGGCGACCGCCAGGCTCACCAGCGCGCGGCCTTGGCAGGTCTGCTCGAGGGTGTCGAGCGCGGCCGCGCGCTCCACTCCGTAGCGGAGGCGCAGATCCTCGAGGGTGTCGACGTGGCCGTGCCAGAGCTCGTCGTCGTCCGCCGGAGGCTGGAGGAAGAGCGTGCAGCCCTGCGCGTCGATCAGAGCAGCTGCCCCGGGCTGGGAGCAGCCGGTGAAGTACAGGAAGTTCGAGTCCTGGCGGTGGGGGTAGGCGTTGATCGGGCTGGTTCGGAGGGGGGCCTGGGTGCCGACCAGCAGGACGGCGCGACCGCCAAGGCGACGCGTCAGGTCCGCGCGTCGGCGGGCGTGGGTGAGTGCCGGGATCATCGCTACCTCAGGGTCCAGGTGATCTTTCCGTTTCCGTAGGGGCCGACCACCAGCAGGTCGACCTGGTCTGCATTCGCCGGCTTGTCGAAGCGGGCGCGCCAGAGCTTGGACCAGCGGTCCAGCTGGGTGTAAAGCAGGGTCTCGTCGGCGCTGGGCTCCCATACGCGCTCCAGGTCGATCGGCTCGACCCGTCTGCCGTCGGCCTCGAGGTGCAGCTGCCAGGCGGCGCTGTCGTCCAGAGCGAAGGTGTCCGCGAAGCGGGGTGGGGGAGCGTTGGCCGCGAAGACCACCACCCACTCGGCCTGGGCCTGCTCCTGGGCGGCGGCGAGGCGCACGTTGTAACTCGCTTCGTCCTCGAAGCGCAGGCGGGAGATGGTCAGGGCCTGTGCGTGCGCGAGCTCGGGGGTGATCAGGGTCGCCTTCACGATGACCTGGGTCTCGAACTGCCGGACGACGTGCAGCTCCCGGGTCCAGCGTTCGTGCGTGAACTCGTAGCGCATGGCCCCCTCGTCGATCAGGGGGTCGGGCAGACCCAGCCGGCACGACAGCAGGAGGGCCAGAGCCAGGCTCACGCCTCGAGCTCCGCCCGGCTGACCAGGGCCTCGAGCTGGATGCCGCGCGCCGCCAGGAACTCGGCGGCGCCCTCCTCCCGGTCGACGACCGTCAGCGCCTGGACGACATCGAGGCCCTCGGCTCTACAGAGCTCGACGGCGCGGAACAGGCTCCCTCCGGTGGTGCAGGTGTCCTCGACCACGCAGACCTTGCTCCCCGCGGGGAGGTTGTTGCGGCCCTCGACGTGGCGGGGGATGCCGTGCGACTTGGGCTCCTTCCGGACCAGGAACGCGTGCACTGGCCGGCCCCGATGGAAGCTGACGGCCGCCGTGGCTGCCGCGATCGGGTCCGCTCCAACGACGAGGCCCCCGACGCCGACCACGTCCGGGGCCAAGCGCTGGTGGACGAGGTTGCCGATCAGCCAGGCGCCCTCGGCGTTGAGGGTGGTCTGCCGTCCGTCGACGTAGAAGTCGGACTCGCGGCCGCTGGCCAGGACGACCTTGCGGCGCTGGTAGCTGAGCTGACGGAGCAGCTCCACGAGGCGCTCTCGCATCAGTGCGCCTGTAGCCAGGACACGACGTGGGCCAGCACCTCGTCCCGCTCGATCTCGTTGAAGAGCTCGTGGTACAGCTCGCCCCACTCCTTGAGCTCGGTCTCGCCGCCGTAGTTGGCGACGAACGCGCGGCCCTCTTGCGGGTCGGTGATCTGGTCGCCCTCGCTGACCATCATGAGCAGGGGGACCGTGAAGGTGCCGGCCGCGGCCATGACCCGAGCCTGAGTGGCCTCCATCTCGGTGAACCAGCGAGGCGTGATCGTGCTGAACACGAGCT
>CALGIB010001038.1 GCA_937915955.1 uncultured Pseudomonadota bacterium | reverse complement strand
CGACCGCTGCGACAGGCCCTGGCGCGCATGCAGCCTTGCGAGCGCCTGCTCATAAGCGTGGACCTCGGCCGCCCGGACGCCCCCGATCTGCTGCGCGACTGCGGTCGCCTGGGCTTCCAGGTCGTCGAGGTCTCGGCTCGGGGCAGCCTGGCCGAGTGGACCCCGGGCCAGCTGCGTCAGCTGCGTCAGCTCTCCAAGATCGTTCTGGATTCTCCCGAGCCTCGGCTGGCCCAGGAGGCCCCTCGGCTCAAGGTCGTGCTGCGATGAGCGTGGACGACAAGGCCCTGGAGCGCGAGCGCATCGCCAACCGCCCCAAGCACTGGGTGCGCCTGGTCACGGCCTGCAACAACAGCTGCCTGTTCTGCCTGGACATGGACACCCCCAGGAACGTCTACCTCGACGAGGCGACCATCCTCGCGGAGCTCCAGCGAGGCCTGGACATGGGGGCCGACAAGGTGATCCTGAGCGGCGGCGAGGCCAGCCTGCACCCCCTGTTCCCCCAGATCATCCGCCAGGCGCAGGAGATGGGCTACGAGCGCGTCCAGACCGTGACCAACGGCCTGCGCTACGCCGACAAGAGGTTCTTCGACGCGGTGATGGAGGCCGGCCTCGGCGAGATCACCTACTCGCTGCACGGTCACACCGCGGGCCTGCACGACGCCCTGGTGTGCTGCCCCGGCAGCTACAAGAAGCTGCTGAAGGGGCTGGTGCGCTCGGTCCGCCATCGAAGCCAGCGCGGCTGGCCCATCGTCAACATCGACGTCGTCATCAACAAACAGAACGTCGGCTACATCGACAAGATCGTCGAGCTCGGGGTGTCCCTGGGCGTTCGCGAGTACGACCTCCTGCACGTCATCCCCCAGGCCGAGGCCTACCGCCAGCGCGAGCTGATGTTCTACGAGGTGCGCCAGCACCTGCCGAAGCTGCAGAAGGTCTTCAAGCTCAACCGCCGCCCCGACTTCCACATCTGGACCAACCGCTTCCCGGTCGAGTACCTCGAGGGGCTCGAGGACCTGATCCAGGACCCCCACAAGATGATCGACGAGGTGCGCGGCCGCCGCTTCCACGTGCGTCGCTACGTGGACGCCGCCGTCGAGCTGGAGTGCCGGCAGCCCGAGCGGTGCACCCACTGCTTCATCGAGCCCTTCTGCACCACGATGGAGCGCACCCTCCAGACGCAGAACGAAGCGACCTGCGAGGTCTGGCAGGTGGGCCGCGGGACCTGGTCCGGCGCCCTGCCCTTCGGGGCGCGCCTGCTGGGTCTTCGCCGCGAGGGCCTGGAGGACCTGCCCTCGGAGGGTCCGCTGCTGCTCCAGAGCGACGCCGCGGCGCCGCTGCCCTCGAACGTCCAGCTGGCGGTCGCCCACACCTCCGAGCAGCTCGAGGCCTGGGTGGACGGTGTGGTGCCGCTGCAGATCGAGCTGAACCGCGACACCGGCCCCTGGCTGCTCGCCAACGCCGCCCGCCTGGACCCCGTCCGCCACCGCCTGAACCAGCCCACCCATGAGAAGCTGGAGCAGGCCCTGGAGCAGGACCTCAACGATCTCGGCCAGTTCTTGCGCGATCTCTCGATGCGACTGCCGCTCTCGGGCGTCCCGGCCTGCCTGGCGCCGGGCTTCCTGCTGCACCCCGGGCTGCGCACGCTCCGGCTGGACAGCTTCGACGAAGAGCGCGGGCGCCTGGACTGGAAGGCCCTGGCCACGGAGCACGTACAGGACCACTACAAGG
>CALGIB010001037.1 GCA_937915955.1 uncultured Pseudomonadota bacterium | reverse complement strand
GCGCCCTCGACGCTGACCCACATGTTGCGCGCGTTGGCCGTGTTCACCACGCGCCAGCGCTCGGGCACGCCGGGTTGCACGGTGTCGGTCAGGGGCTCGGCGCTGCCGTTGACCAGCAGCATGTTCCCGTAGCGGCCGTGCATCTGCATCATGTGGTTGTTGTCGAGGTTGAAGCCGTAGAAGCTGCCGTTGTCCTTGATGTACACGTCATCGAACACGAACATGCGCTCCTGGACCTGCGGCGCCTCGGCCTCGTGCACGATCAGCGCCCCGTGCAGACCCTTCTCGACCTGCTTGAAGCTGCGGACGTGGGGGTGGTACCAGAACGTGGCGGGGTCCTCGACCACGAACTCGTAGACGAACTCCTCGCCGACCTGGACCGGGTCCTGCATGTGCGGCATGCCGTCCATCTCGTCCGAGATGCGCAAGCCGTGCCAGTGGATGGTGGTCTCCTCGTCGTCGGGCAGGTTGTTGGTCAGCACGACCCGCAGCAGATCTCCCTCGCGGACCTGGATGAGGGGCCCTGGGACCTGGCCGTTGTAGGTCCACACGTCGGTGACGTCCTCGAGACCCCAGTCCACCGTGGTCTCGTAGGCGTCGAGGTGCACCTCGACCACGTGCGGATCGGGGTCGTGGTCTTCGGCGGCGGCGAGCCCCCAGACCTCGGGCAGCGCGGACTCGACGGCTACGCTGTCATCGGTGTTGGGCGTGTCGTTGCCAGCGCAGGCGAGGGCGAGGAGCAGCATGAGACCTCCGGGAGTCCGCGCCGTTAGCCCCAGCCCAGCTCTGCGGCAAGCCACTTAAGACTATTGTGAAGCCGCGGACGGCTTCGTCTACCAGCCGTCGCTGTAGGCGCCCCCGTAGGCGCCTAGGTCGCTGGCCGAGCCGTCCGCGTCCGTGATGTCGGCGTTGCCCGCGTCGATCACGGGCGAGCCGGTGGCCAGGGTGTACTCGCCTCCGGACCGGTCGGTGTAGAGGGGATCCACGGCCAGGCCGTTGGTGGCCTCGAGCTCGATCTCTCCGTAGCGCATCAGGTCCACCTCGCCGTCGAGTTCGTTGTCGTAGAGGTTGTTGCTGTCCCACACGAAGGCGCTCTCGCCGGTGGGCAGGTAGACGTAGCGGCCGTAGTCGGCGATCTCGGCCTCGGCCTCGTTCCCGACGATGTTCGTATTCACCACGGACAGGCCCTCGGAGCCGTGGATGTAGAACATGCCGTAGTAGGCGTAGGCGTCGCCCAGCTCGTTGTCGACGATGTCGACGTTCTCGAGCGACAGCGCCGCCCCGTAGAACAGGCCGTAGTGCTGGTAGGCCTCGTCCAGGCTGTTGTCGGCGATGATGGCGTTCCGGAGCGTGGTCCGGTCGTAGTAGCTGCGCATGGCCAGGCCGTAGACCCTCAGGGAGTCGCCGCCGGTGGTGGTGATGCTGTTGCCGGTGCTCTCGAAGAAGCGCAGCTCCGCCGAGGTCTCGCTGCCGAAGGAGCCCAGCCAGGGCGCGTAGAGGCTGGCGGAGACCATGTCCTTGGTGTCCATCGTGACCCGGTTGTCGGTCACGCTCACGTGCTCGAGGGTGCCCTCGAGCACGCCGTCGATGCTGAAGGGGCCGTTGTAGTACCCGTAGTCGCCCTCGACCGTGCTGCTGTTGTCGCTGTAGCTCAGGCCGCTGACGTTGACCTCGAGGCCCCAGTAGCTGATGGCGTTGGACGTGTAGTAGCCGGCGCCCTCGGTGTCGTGGATGGACACGTCCTCGGCGGTGAAGTCGCCTCCCCAGCAGTCGATCAGCGAGCCGGACTGCTGGTAGCTGTAGCCGTCGTGGTCCCACAGCACGTGGTGGATCTCGACGTCCTCGAGCGTCACCGAGGCGACGCCGTCGCAGTAGATGAGCAGCGCGTAGGTCGTCGCGGTGTAGTCGCCGTGCTCGTCGCTGAGCAGGTCGCTGACCTCGACGTCCCGGAGCGTGATGTCGCCGCGCTCCTGGTGGATGCCGGGCGACCAGCTGTCGCTCTGGCTGGTGATGTTCGTGAGGTGGGCGCCGGTGAGCTTGAAGTCGCCCTCGATCTGCAGGAAGCCCTGGCCCTGGGCGTCCAGGGTGGTCACCTCCGAGCCCTGGCCCTCCAGCGTCAGCCAGCCCTCGTAGCTCAGGTCGTCGACGTCGTGGCGGCCCTCGTCGATGCAAAGGTGGGCACCACCGGGCACGGCCTCGAGCGCCTCGGCGACCGTCGCGTAGTCGGTGGGGATCCAGCCGTCGAAGTCCACCGATCCATCACAGTCGTTGTCGACGCTGTCGCAGACTTCGTCGGCGTCCGGGCTGATCCAGGGGTCGGCGTCGTCGCAGTCGCTGCTGTCAGCCAGGTAGCCGCTGGGCTGCGCGCAGCTCTGGGTAGTGTCGGTGGCCGAGCCGTGGCCGTCGTCGTCCTTGTCCGCGTACCAGGTGCGGCTGTCGCTGGCGTCCTCGTCGACGGCGCCGTCGCAGTCGTTGTCGGCGCCGTCGCAGACCTCGACCCCCTCGGGGTGGCTGCTCGCGTCCAGGTCGTCGCAGTCGCCCGCGTTTTCGACCAGCCCGTCCTGGGCCTCGCAGGAGGCGATCTGGACCTGGGCGTCGCCCGCGCCGTCGCCGTCGGCGTCCAGGTACCAGGCTTGGTCCGGTGTGGCCTCGGGGTTGTCGTCGTCGCAGTCCCCGCCGAGGGTGACCTGGTCGTCGCTCAGCTCGCAGACGATGGTCACCGTGTCCAGATCGCCCCAGCCGTCGCCGTCGGCGTCGGTGTACGCGACGGTGTCGCAGTCTTCGCCGGTGTCGACGGGCACGGGGTCGTCGGAGGGGGAGCCGTCGCAGGCGATCTGGGCGAGGAGGAAGAGCATGGGGAGCCTCGTGGCGGGTTCGCACATGGGAACCGCCGGTCGCCCAGGTGGGCAATCCGATAGGCTGAGGGGCATGACGCACTCTCCCAACCGGGTCCTGCCGATGGCCGTGGCGGCGCTGTGCGTCGGCGCCGGGGGGCTCCTGATCTGGGCGGCGCCCTCGGACGAGACCGCCATCCGCCTCATCGGGGCGGTGGGCATCCTGCTGGGCTGCGGGACCTCCTTCCAGGGTCTGGTGGCGAACAAGCCCATCACGCTTCGCGACCAGGGGCTGCAGGTCGGGGACCACACCTACCCCTGGGACGAGGTCGTGCTCGGCCCGCCCACCGAGCGCACCGTGAAGGGCAGCGTCGTGCGCGAGTTCGACATCGACCTGCATCCCCAGGGCGGTGCCAGCAGGAAGGTGCGCATCAACTCGAACATCTACAGGGACTTCGACCAGCTCTACGCCCAGCTCCGAGCGCGCAAGGGCCTGTGATGCCCCCATGAAGCACAGCCTGGATCAGCTGCTGGTGCTCGAGGCCATCGAGCGCCTCGGCACCTTCGCCAAGGCCGCCGAGGAGCTGCACCGGGTGCCCTCGGCCGTCAGCTACTCGGTGAAGACGATGGAAGAGCAGCTCGGGCTGACGCTGTTCGAGCGCCTGGGCAACCGAGCGCAGCTGACCGCCCAGGGGCGTCGCATCCTGGCCGCCGGACGGCAGGTCCTGCAGCAGGCCGAGGAGCTCGAGCGCCTGGCCTTCGTGATGCGCGAGGGCTGGGAGCCCGAGCTGCACGTCGTGGTGGACGGCGTCTACCCGATGGAGCCGCTGGCTCGAGCGCTGCGAGCCCTGGCCGAGGCGGGCGCGCCGACCCGGGTGCGCCTGGACGTCGAGTACCAGGAGGGCGTGCCGGAGCGCTGGCAGCAGGACCGCGCCGACCTGATGATCATCCTGGACTTCGACCCCGAGGGCGACCCGCTGCAGATGCAGGCGCTGCCTACCCTGGAGATGGTGTTGGTGGCCGCGCCCGGCGCTCAGCCCCACTACGAGCTGGTCGTACGGGACAGCGCGCTGCGCTACCGGCGTGCCCCCAAGGCCGCCTTCGAGGGCGGGGACAACGTCGTGCACCTGTCCGACTTCCACGGCAAGCGGCTGGCGCTGCTGGCGGGCGTGGGCCAGGGCTGGATGCCGCTGCACCTGGTCCAGGGCGATCTCGACTCGGGCGCGCTGGGGCTGGTCGCGGGGAAGCGCTGGACCTACCACCCACGAGCGGTCTGGCGCTCGGGGCAGGAGCTGGGCCGAGCGGGCGTGCTGTTCCTGCACAAGCTTCAGAATACTTGATGCTGAGCATCGAAAAGCATCGCTTTTCTCGGACCTGAGCTCGAGCGATGGTGCCCTCACACCTCGGAGGCACCATGTCCGTCCTGCTTCTCCTCGCCTGCTCGAACGAGTTCATGCTCCAGACCATGGACGACCCCTACGCGCTGGGCGAGGACACCGCCGCGCCCGAGGACACGGCCCTGCCCGAGGACACCGCGGTGGATGAGGAGCCCGATGAGGAGCCCGTCGAGGAGGAGCCCGAGCCCGAGGAGGAGGACCCGGCCCCCCAGGACGACTGCGAGGGCACCTCGGACCTGATCTACGTGGTCAGCCGCGACGACAAGGGCCTGTACCTGTTCGACCCGGACACGCTGGCCTTCGACAAGCTGGGTGAGCTGGAGTGCGACGTCTACACCAGCCCCAACAGCATGGCCGTGGCTCGGGACGGGGTCGGCTACGTGCGCTACAGCGACGACACGGTCTACGAGGTGGATCTGGAGACCCTGGCCTGCAAGGAGACCTCCTACGGCAGCGGCTTCGGCAGCTTCGGCATGGGCTACGCCACCGACAGCGCGGACACCTGGCGGGACAAGCTCTACATCGCCAACGCCAGCAGCCTGGCGGTCCTGGACACCAAGACCTGGGAGCTGGCAGGCGTCGGCAAGATGCCCAGCCAGTCCGAGCTGACCGGCAACGCCGAGGGTGAGCTGTGGGCCTTCCTGCCTTTGGAGAGCCCCGCTGAGCTCGTGCAGATCAGCAAGAGCGACGGCAGCACGCTGGCCACGCACAGGCTGCCCGGCTTCCCCAGCCCCTACGACATCGACGCCTTCGCCTTCGCCACCTGGGACGGCAGCTTCTACCTGTTCGTCAGCGAGTACGGCATGGGGCGCAGCACGGATGTGTACGAGGTCGACTCCAGCGGCAGCATGTCCAGGGTCCGCAGCGACCTTGGCTTCGACGTGGTCGGGGCGGGCGTGAGCACCTGCGCGCCGAGCTGAGGCGGTAGATTGGGGGCATGCGGCTGCCCCTCGTCCCCGCCCTGGCTTCGGGTCCTGTCCGGCTGGCGCCCCTGGGCCCCGAGCACGCCCCGGATCTGTTTGAAGCGGGCCGCGAGCCGAGCATCTGGACCTGGCTGAGCCCCTCGGTATGGCGGAGCGGGGTGAACACCCACTGCAAGCTGGCCCTGTTGAGCCACGCCTTCGAGCACCTCGGCGCTCCCCGGGTCGTGATCAAGACGCACCTGTCCAGCGCACGCAGCCAGGCCGCCATCGAGCGCATCGGCGGCGGACAGCGCCGCGTGGTGGCCCCGGACCCGGTGATGCGGCGCGACTCGGCCTACTACGTCATCCCTGCGGGGCGCTGGCCCGAGGTCCGGGCCCGCCTCGAGGGCCTGCTCCTTCGCTGAGCGTCCTACTCGACCCGCAGGACCGTCATCATGCCGCCCTCGGCGTGGGGGAGGATGTGGCAGTGGGTCATCCAGTCGCCGGGGTTGTCGGCCAGGACCTCGAGGCGCACGACCTGTCGGATGCCCAGGTTGATGGTGTCCTCGACGAGCCGGTGCTCGGGCGCGACGCCGTCGACGCTCAGCACCTCGAACGGCATGCCGTGGAGGTGGAAGGGGTGCTCGGTGGGGGACAGGTTGCGCACCTCGATGACCGCCTCCCGCCCCAGGGCTAGGGTCTCGATGGTGACGTCCGGGAAGGCCTCGCCGTTGATGAGCCACTGCTCGGTGTGCTCGTCCCCTTGCCAGACGTACAGCACGTCCGTGCGGCCGGGGTCCGTGCTGGGTGCCAGGCCGCCGAAGGCGTAGTCCAGGGTGGGGGAGGCCGCCTCGCTGCCGCTGGGCGCGATCGTGAACAGGCGCTCGTCCTCGCCTACGCCGCCCTCGCCCGCGCGGGACCAGGGGGCGGTGACCACGTCGATGTCCGCGCTGGCCGGCCTCCACTCGATGTCCGCGCGCTCGCCCGGCGCCAGCACCAGCACCTCGGCCTGCTCGGCGGCCTGCCGCAGCCCTTGCTCGCCTCCGATGACGCGAACGTCCCGCAGCGCCAGGTAGCCGACGTTGCTGGCGTTCACCAGCCTGGCGCGGAGCACCTGGCCTGAGGCGACCTCGAGCACGGGGTCGCTCAGCCCGTTGACCGTCCAGCGCTCGCCGCGCTCGTCGAAGCCGTGGGTGTGGCCCTCGGCGTCGTCCTCGCCCCAGGCGTCGAAGACCAACTCCAGGTCCAGGTCGGGCAGCGGGTCGGCCGGGTCCTCGACCACCAGCATGCCGTACAGGCCCAGGTCCACCTGGCGCGCCGTGTCGAAGTGCGGGTGGTAGAAGAACGAGCCCGCGCGATCCATCACGATCTCGTAGGTGAAGGACTCGCCGGGCTGCACCGGGTCCGTCATCCAGGGCACGCCGTCCATCGCGAAGGGGGCGTGCACGCCGTGCCAGTGGATGGTGGTGGGGTCCGAGAGCTGGTTGTCCAGGGTCACCCTCAGCGTGTCCCCCAGCCTCAGGCGCAGCGTGGGGCCGGGGACCTGTCCGTTGTAGGCGTAGCCGTCGACGGTCTCCCCGCCGATCTGGTAGGTCGCGGTGGCGGCGCTCAGGGTCGCATCCAGCACGGTCTCCGAGTCGTCCTGGTCGACCGCGGGGTCCGGGCTCACCAGCCGAGGGCGGGTCGCGCCCGTGTCCACCGGGCCGTCCAGCCCGGGGCTGTCCAGCCCGGGGCTGTCCAGCCTGGGGCTGTCGTGGATCTCGGGCTCGGGCGCGCACGCCAGCAGCAGCAGGATCATGGCGAGACCTCCAGACGGGCGGTCTGCATCACCGAGTCCACCAGGTCCGTGCCCAGGGCCTCGGCGAGCGAGGGCGAGAACGCCCGGTGGACCAGCGCGGCCTCGACGAGGGGGGCGGCGCAGGTGGTGGTGAAGCGGTGGCTGGTCTGCACCTCGTCCGTGGGCTTGATCCGGTTGTCCGAGGCCACGTCGACGGCCCGGTAGTGCGGCACCATGCGCTGGCCCGAGGCGTCCGTGAGCACGCGGGCGAAGCCGAAGCCGGGCAGGCCGGCCTGGGTCCCGGCGGGCTGGCCATCTGTGGGCCATGCGGGCGTGACCAGGTAGGCGCGGTCGCCCTCGGCGAGGGGGCCGTCCAGGGTGACCGCGTCGCCGTCGACGGCTGTGATCGTGTGCAGTGCCACCAGGGCCTCCTGGGCCAGGCCTCGCTGCTCGGGGGTGAAGCGGCCGTCCTGGCTGAAGTCCAGGGGGCCGTCGTAGTCCCGCCAGCCGTCCACCGAGATCACCGCGAGCTGCTGACCGACCTGGGCCCCCGGCCAGTCCAGCCAGTCCTCGCCGGCCTCCTTGGTGTGCAGCGCGCCACCGTAGTCGGGCACCACGTCGCCGCCGCTGGGGCTCAGCTCCACGGCGCCGCACCACGCACGGACCCGCAGCACCAGGTTGCGGGAGGGCTCGCCGGTGGGGATGGCGTGACCGGGGCCCGCGTTGCGGGTGCGCACGCTGACCTCCAGGGTGTCCTCGGTCACCGAGGCCTCGAGGAACAGCGCCGCGGCCAGCTCGAGCATGCCCGAGTCCCGCTGGCGAGGTCCGTACCAGGTGTGGCGTCGCACGCTGCCGGGGCTGCGCAGCCAGCCCGCCACCACGCCGGGCTTCAGGTCGAAGACGTTCTCCAGGTCCGCCGAGTTGCCCACGCGGGGGTCGGCGGGCATGTGGCACGACTGGCAGGGGGCGGCCTCGGCCAGGGGGCCCGCGGCCCACTCGCTCCAGGTGCTGTGGATGGGCAGGCGAGCCTGGGGC
>CALGIB010001036.1 GCA_937915955.1 uncultured Pseudomonadota bacterium | reverse complement strand
ATGTCGACCTTATGAAGTTCAACGACGCGGTAACTGGATTCGCCGGATCAGTGCCTTATCCAGCGTCCCGAAGTGGTTGGTGGTCAGGATGCAGACGCCGGGGAACCGCTCGATCTCCTGGAGCAGCAGGTTGACCAGCAGCCCGCCCGCCAGCTTCGGCTCGAACCAGGTGGACTTGGGCGGCATCACGCGGTCGGCGTCGGCCACCGCGAAGAGCTGATCCAGGCCGGTGGGGAACATGTGGAAGGCGACGGCCGCCCGCTTGTCGTCCACCGCCTGCTGCAGGAAGCTTGGGCCTCGGATCCCGCCGACGAACTCCACGCGTGTGTCCCGCCGGGGGTCGCCGACGCCCAGCAGGGGGGCCAGCACCCGATCCTGGAGCACCGCGACGTCGAGCCGAGCCACCGGGTCGCCCTCGTCGACCACCCCGGGGAGCGGGCGCAGCAGCGTCCAGGCGCCCTCGAGGTACATCGTGAAGGTGCCGCGCTCAGCCGGCAGCGGCGAGGCCGACTCGCTCAGCTCAAAGTGCTCAGCCAGGGCCTTGCGAAGGCTGCTGGCCGTGTAGCCGTTCAGGTCCCGGACCAGTCGGTTGTAGGCCATGCAGTGCAGGCTCTCGTCGGGGAACAGCCCGCAGAGGAAGCCCTCCGAGCCCGGTCGCCGGGCCGCCACGCGGCTGGCGGCCGCCGAGCGATGGTGGCCGTCGGCGATGTAGAGGGCCGAGAGCTGGCCGAAGGCCGCCTGTAGCGCCTCGATCGAGGCCGGGTCCACGATGCGGGACAGGCTGTGCTCGACGCCGTCGTCGCTGCTGACCACGAACAGCGGCTCGACGACCGCGGCCTTCAGGGCGGCGGCCACCCCCTCGTTGCGGCGGTAGGCCAGGAAGACCAGCCCCGTCTGGGCCTGCACCCCGAGGATGTGGTCGACCCGGTCCTGCTCCTTGTCGGGGCGGGTGAACTCGTGCTTCTTGATGGTCCCGGCGTCGTACTCGGCGGTGCTGCAAAGGGCCATCAGAGCGACCTGCGCGTGGTCCCCCATGCGCTGCCCGTAGAGGTAGAGCGCAGGCTGCTCCTCGCGCACCAGGACCTGCTCGGCGAGCAGCACCTGCAGCGCCAGGCGGCCCGCCGCGTAGGCCTCGCGCGAGTGGCTGTCGACGCCCTCGGGCAGGTTCACCTCAGGTCGCGTGACCTGGATGAAGGAGCGCTTGTTGCGCTGGAAGATCGCCCGGGCTTCGGCCTCGGACACCACGTCATAGGGCGGCGCCACGCAGTCCCCGGCCAGCTCGGGCTGGGGGCGCACGCCTCGAAAGGGACGAATCTGGGCCATGGTTCCTCCGGGGCCACCCCCTATCCCTGGATTTGGCCCCATGGGAGGGGCCGGATAGGCTTCGCCCTCACCCCTGCGGGCACCCCCCTCGAGCGCGGACACCATGGCGCAGATCTCCGACTGGATCAGCCGGCTCTTCGGCAGCGGCTCGGCCCAGGGCCTCTCGGGCGAGGCGGCCGACCAGGCGCTGGACCCCAGCACCTACTTCAACAGCCGGCTGCGCAAGCACCACACCCAGGGCGACCTGGTCGAGGACCCCTTCCTGATCTGGTCGGCCGGCATGAAGGCCCACCTGCAGGCCCGCCGAGAGGAGGGCACCGCGGACTTCACCGACGTGCTGGTGATCGTCAGCGAGGAGGACCACGCCCGCTCGATGGGGCAGGTCTCCGAGCCCTGGACGGACACGGCGGCTCGCGTCCTGCAGCAGCAGTTCCAGGCGCTGACGCAGGACGAGGGCTACGACCTGCTCTTCGGCGCGCGCGGGCTCCGCTTCCGCATCCTGCAGGACGGCCACGCCGCCATGGTCGGCAACGGCTTCGAGCTGCAGGCCGGGCAGTTCATCACGGGCCTGATGCCCAACCACTACACGGGCCCGATCCGCACCAGTCGCCCCGTGATCGCCGTGCACCTGAACCTGCCCGACGTGTGGGAGGGCTATCGCGAGGTCGGCCGCCTCTACAACGACCAGGTCGTGTTCACCCTGGGCAACCACTGGCTGGACAACTTCAGCCACTTCACGCTGCAGGAGCCTGCGCTCTACCGGCTCCAGCAGTACCTGGACGGCAGCTTCGTCCACATCATCGACCCCGACCAACGCGACCGCTACAGCGTCGTCAGCCAGGACGAGGGCGGCGCCAACGTGCTGACCATCGTCGACCAGAACGGCGAGGCCATCGCCCACCTGGTGCTGGCCCTGCTGGACTCCGTCGTGCCCGAAGCGGGCGACCCCGACGACATCTCGCTAGGTCAGATCGAGGCCGATCAGGACGCCGTCGCCAACGACGGCCAGCCCCGGATCCAGCTGCCCACGCCGGCCCCCATGTCGCTCGAGGAGTCCCTTGACCGGGGCATGGACAGCCTGTTCAGGCTGGGCCATGGCAGCAAGACCATCGTGCCCGAGTCACTCCAGGAGCGCATCTTCACGCTGCGCGAGCGCGGCGCCCTGCTGCAGAAGGTGCACTTCCGCAAGTTCATGCAGGGCTACGACGTCTACGTGGCCAGCAACGGCTCGCTGACCACCTCCGGGGCCGACCGGGCCGCGACCTTCCAGGTCCGCGCCGACAAGGTCTCCCTGCTCGTCCACCGGGCCGACGTGCTCGTGAACGGCCGCCCGGTCCCCATCGAGCGCGCCATGCCGCTGTACTCCACCACCACCGTACAGGTGGGCCCGCACACGCTCGAGTACCAGGACCTCTCCGGCAGCCGCACCGAGCCCGGCTGGCCCTACCTCGGACAGATCCTGCGCCCCGCCAGCAGCACCCACCTGGTCTTCGGCGGCAGCTACCGCATCGGCCGCGACCGCCGCTGCAAGGTGCAGCTGCCCGACGAGCCGCAGAACGACAACATCGCCTGGCTTCCCTCGCTGACCCACGGCGCCACCATCCGCGCCCGCAGCGGCGACATCCCCAAGAGCCGCTTCTACACCGACTCGATCATGGTCGCGTCCGAGCACGCCGAGGTCGACCTGACGACCAGCCCGCGGGTCACCTCGATCGCCCGGCACTGCTACACCTACGTGCGCCGAGGCGGCCAGATCATCGCCCTGACCCCAGCCAAGCAGTCGGGCACGCGCGAGGAGGAGCTGCGCACCGGCGACCAGCTGCTGGTCGGCAACTGCCTGTTCGAGGTCAGCTACCCGCCCGAGGACGGCCAGCTGCCCGAGATCAGCGCCCCGCCGCCGCCCAAGCTGACGGCCGAGAGCCTGGCCAAGGCCGTCTCCCAGCCCGGCCTCCCCGACACGGACTCCGAGGTCATGCGGGCCCAGCGCCGGGCGCGGCGCGGCGAGCGGCCCCAGAACCTGATCGACGAGATCCTGAGCCGACCGGCCGCGCCCCTGCCGGAGGAGCAGACCGACGTCTCCCCGCGGCCCCTGCGCGGCAGCCTGGACGAGGTGCTCGACAGGCGCGGTGACGACGCCGCGGGCCGCGACAGCATCGACGACCTGCTCAACGAGCGAGGCGCCGTCTCCTCGAACTTCGAGGCGCTGCTCGGCGAGCGGGCCTCGGACGTGCCCGTGGCCGGCGGCCTGGGCGAGGACGGCAAGGCGCCGCCCAAGCCCGACCTGGGCATCGTCAGCTACGACTCGCTCATCGGCGAGGACGACCTGCCGCCCAGCGTCGTCGAGGCCGTCGAGCTCGCCCAGGACGAGGGCCCCTTGCCCAGCATCCTGCCTCGCATGGAGACCCTGCCGCCCGTCGAGCCGGACCTCACGGACGAGAGCGGCCTGGCCTACGGCCTGCCCTCGCCGGACAGCCCCCGCGCGGACTTCGACCTGGACTCGGCCGGCACCGCCCCGAGCGAGCGGCACGTGCACATCGAGACCTTCCCCCAGGAGACGGCGCGCCCCAGCAGGACCACGCCACCGCCGCTGGACGAGGCCTCGCTGGACGAACCCGCGGAGCAGGCCTCGGACGAGGTCATGGTCGTGGACGACGAGCAGGGCGGCGTGGAGCTGGCGCGGCCAGCCCGGCTGGTCGCCCTGGGCTGGGCGGTCTCGGGCGAGGTCACCATCGGCAACCACAGCGGCTGCAGCGTCGCCGTGCCCGAGACCCGCTACGACGAGGACCAGGAGTTCTCCCCGCGCAGCTACTTCAAGCTGAAGGTGCGCGGGCGCCGGAACAAGGCCTGGCTGACCGACGCCACCGAGGCCGTCATGCACCAGGGCGAGGCCCGCCCCACCGAGGTCAAGGACCTGGACGGCGTCCGCCTGGAGATCCTGCGACGGGACGAGGACGGCGAGGAGGACTTCAGCGTCTTCCTGCACCTCGGCGACATGGAGCTGCCCGACCCGCGCGCCCGCCTGCTGGCCGTGGACTACGCCGACCGCATCGTCGAGGCGCTGTTCACCATGGGCCTGCCCCTGGGCGCTGACCGCATCGTGCAGCTGGGCCCCATCCTGGCCACCGCGCGCTTCGACGGCCGAGAGCTGACCCTGGCCAACTACCTGGACAGCTACAAGAGCGAGGTCGGGCGCTACCAGCCCTTCTTCGTGAAGCACGGCGCCGGCCGCTTCACGACCGTGCCCGAGGACGGTCGCGAGCTGAAGCTGCAGGCCGGCGACGTGCTGATCGCGGGCAACGCCGTGTTCCGGTTCGCGCTGAGCTGAGCGTCCCGGGCGCTCGCGGCCCTCAGCCGGTCCGCTTCAGCGGAGCCGGCGCCCGCAGCAGATCCCGCGCCGCCTGCCAGTCACCCAGGACCCGGTCCCGCAGCTTGCCCGCCAGCGGATCCACCACCCGCACCAGCGCGGGGTCCAGGTCCTGATCGCGGAGCCCCTGGAAGACCGCGACATCTCCCCGCTCGTGACCCGGCAGCAGGCCGCCGAAGATCATGCCGTGGCCCTTCCACGTTCGCACAGCCCGAGCGGTGAACGGCGAGCTCAAGGGCGCCTCGATCGTCACGTGGCGGATGCGGCCGCCCAGCAGCCACTGGAAGCGCTCCAGCACGCGCTCGGTCAGGTCAGGTCCCGCGCGCAGGACCTGGATGCGGCCGACCTCGCCGGCCGGGTCGAAGTGCACCTTCAGGTCGGTGGCCGGCCCGATGCGCGGCCCGTCCTCGGCGTCATGGATGTGGCGGTCCTCGTTCAGGCCCTCGTAGATCGCTTCGTAGAGATCACGGTCTGCGCGCGGCAGGTAGACGCGGGCTTCGGGGCTGCTCTGCAGGGCCATGTAGACCGTCAGCGTGGACAAGGCCGAGCCGGCCAGGGGCCCGCCTCGACGCGAGGGCACTGCGCCCAGCAGCAGGCTGGTCGGCACCCCGCCCAGCGCCCGGCCCAGGCGCTGGCTGGCGACCTCCTCGGTGGGGCTGACCATCAGCAGCCCCGTCGAGCCCCGCTGCATGCACCAGCCATAGGCCGCCGAGGCCAGCTGGGCCCGGACGCTGGCCGCCTCGAAGTCCGGGTGGACCATGTCGAGGCCGATGATGCGGTTGCCCGCGGCGGCTCGCGAGGCCTTGTCCTCGAAGTGAGGCTGGATGGCCGCGACGTGTCCGACGACGCGATCGGAGACCAGGGCCAGGAAGCTGCGCACCCGGCCGTTGCGGTTGTGCTCGAGCACCGTCTCGGGGTCGTACAGCCAGGATCGATGGTGCGTCAGGCCCCGCGACTCGTACACGAAGCGGGACAGAGCGTCGGCCTGGTCCCAGGTCTCCAGCGGCGCGATGCGAACGTTCATCCAAATCCTCGGTGCTTGCCCCTGAGAGCGGATCGGCGGCCCCGACCCATGAGCGCCCGTGGCTCAGAGCGTCAGCATCTGCACCCTGGGTCCGACGCGGACCTCCAGGCGCTGCCCCCCGCGGTGGAAGTCGCCGTCGATCATGAAGTTCAGCGGCTGGGCGTCCAGGCTCTCGATCTCCATCACCCGACACAGCCCGTCGACGATCCGCGGATGTCTCGTCGCGCGGGCCCGATAGATGTTCCACAGATCCGGCACCAGCTGACCCGGGGTGCAGCCGAAGCCCACAGCGTGCATCGCGCCCGGGTGGCCAGGCGCCTTGTAGAAGGGCCGGAAGCCCAGGCCGATGTCGTCCACGGTGCCTGCGGCCAGCGCGATCCAGGGGAAGTCCGGCAGCTCCCGGCCGTCCAGCAGCACCCGAGCGCGCAGCGGACGGCTCAAGCGCTTGACCAGCTTGCCCTGGACCAGGGTCGAGGCCACCGCGCGCGTCAGCAGCCAGGCCGCCCTGGCAGGCGTGGGCTCGCTGCCCTCGTAGTAGGCCTCGAGGAAGTTGCTGATGACCCCGTTGCCAAACAAGAAGCCCGCCTGGTCGCCGACGCGCAGCAGGTTCCGCTGGACCGAGGCCATGGGCTCGTCCCGGTGGTACAGCGCGGTCAGCCGACCCAGCAGCTCCTGCGGCGAGCCGGAGATGCCCAGCCCCCGCGCCACCGTGTTCATCGTGCCGCCTCTCAGCAGCGCGATCTGCGGCAGCGGCGCGTCCCCGTAGGCCCGCACCAGCGCGCTGAGCACCACGTGGCTGGTCCCGTCCCCGCCGTTGATGGCCACCACGTCGATCTCGCGATCCTTCAGCTGCAGAGCCACGCGATCCAGGGCGTCCAGGTCCGTCGGCTGCTCGAGCAGCCCCCGCTCACCCAGGATGTAGGCCAGCCGTCGAGCCAGGGCCGGGTTGCGCCGGTTCTGACGCGAGCGGGGGTTCGTGATGACACCGATTCCCGACATACCAGGGTGCTAACTTCCCCGGCGATGCGCATCCTCGTCACCACCGATCGACGCGAAGGCGGCGGCCTCCACGTCGCGAGCTCCGCTCGAGTCCGCCCGATCCGCTCCGAGGCCTGGCTCAAGGAGTCCGTCATCCAGGCCCTCCGCCAGGCCGGAGGCGTTCCCCTGCTGCTGCCCCCGGGCGAGCCGAACCTGGGCCGGGCGCTGGACGGCATCTCCGCGGTCTGCATCACCGGCGGCGACTTCGACATCCACCCCAGCCACTTCGGCCAGCAGCCCATCGAGCGACTGGGCCGCGTGGACGAGCTGCGCACCGGCAGCGAGCTGGCCCTGGCCCGCCTCTGCCTGGATCGCGACGTCCCCGTGCTGGGTCTCTGTGGCGGCATGCAGGCCCTGGCCGTGGCCTGCGGAGCCACGCTGTACCAGGACCTCGACACCCAGCTGCCGGAGGTCTCCGAGCACCAGCAGCCCACGGACCCCGCTCAGGGCTGGCATCAGGTCGAGCTGACCGGCCAGCTCCGCAACCTGCTCGGCGATCGCCCGGTGGTGAACTCGACCCACCACCAGGCCGTCTGGGATCCGGGCTCGATGCGGGTCGCCGGCCGCGCCCCCGACGGCGTCATCGAGGCCGTCGAGTTGCCCGACCACGCCTTCTGCATCGGGGTCCAGTGGCACCCCGAGCTGCTGCCCGGCAGCGCCCCCTTGTTCACCGCGCTCCTGACCGCCGCCGGTCGTTAGGACCCCTGGCCCACACGCCTTTGTAGAGGTTGTCCCATGCACATGCTCCTGCTCTCGCTGATCGCCTGCCCCAAGCAGCAGCCCTCAGCGGACGAGGTGCTGACCCTGGCCGCGCCGGCCAGCGTCTACCCCTCGGCCCCCACCGGGGAGGTCGTCGACGACTACCACGGCACGCCGGTGCCGGACCCCTACCGATGGCTCGAGGACAGCGAGGCCGAGCCCGTGCGCGACTGGATCCGCGCCGAGAACAGCCTGACCGAGGCCTACCTGGCCCAGATCCCCGAGCGCGAGGTGATCCGCCAGCGCATGACCGAGCTGTGGGACTACGAGCGCTACACCGCCCCCTCGACCAAGGGTGGCAAGACCTTCTGGACGCACAACGACGGCCTCCAAAACCAGTCCGTGCTGTTCGTCTCCGACACGCCCGACGGCGAAGGCCGAGTCCTGCTCGACCCCAACACCCTGTCCGAGGACGGCACCGTCGCGCTGAGCGGCACCTGGGTCAGCGAGTCGGCCCGCTACATGGCCTACGGCGTGGCCGACGGGGGCAGCGACTGGAACACCTTCCGGGTCATGGACATCGACTCGGGCGAGCTGCTCGAAGACACCATCGAGTGGGTCAAGTTCAGCGGCGCGAGCTGGACCCACGACGACAAGGGCTTCTACTACAGCCGCTACGACGAGCCCGCTGATCCCGGCGATCTGGAGACGAAGAACACCTTCCAGAAGCTCTACTACCACCGCCTGGGGACCGCACAGTCCGAGGACGAGCTGGTCTACGAGCGCCAGGACAAGGAGTTCTGGGGCTTCGGCGGAAGCGTCACCCACGACGGCCGCTACCTCGTCATCTACAACTGGGAGGGCACCGACGAGAACAACCGCATCTTCTACAAGGACCTGAAGACCGACGGCGAGGTGAAGCCGCTCTTCACCGAGTTCGACGCCAGCTACAGCGTCCTGGGCAACGACGGCACGACCTGGTACGTCGAGACCAACCGGGACGCGCCGAAGGGCAAGGTGGTCCAGGTCGACATCCGCAAGCCCGAGGCCAGCTGGAAGGAGCTGGTCCCCGAGGACGAGGACACGCTCCGAGGCTGCAACATCCTGGCCAAGGACGACCTGGTCTGCCGCTACCTGCACGACGCACAGTCCCGCATCCAGATCTACGATCTGAAGGGCCAGCCCATCCGCCAAGTCGAGCTGCCCGGCATCGGCAGCGCCGGAGGCTTCGGCGGCGAACGGTATGACACACAGACCTACTACAGCTTCACCAGCTTCCTGACACCCGGCACCATCTACAGCTACGACATGGAGACGGGCACCTCCGAGCTGTTCCGCGCCCCCGGCGTGTCCATGAACGACCAGGACTACGAGGTCACTCAGGTCTTCTACCCCAGCAAGGACGGCACACAGATCCCGCTGTTCCTGGTGCACCGCGAGGGCATCGAGCTGGACGGCAGCCACCCCGCCTACCTGTACGGCTACGGCGGCTTCAGCATCCCGATCACGCCCTACTACAGCACCGTGAACCGCGTGTGGCTGGAGATGGGCGGCGTGCTGGCCATCGCGAACCTGCGCGGCGGCGGCGAATACGGCGAGGCCTGGCACGACGCGGGCCGCCTGGCCAACAAGCAGAACGTCTTCGACGACTTCCACGCGGCCGCCGAGTACCTGCACACCCAGGGCTACAGCAGCCCCGACAAGACCGCCATCGGCGGTCGCAGCAACGGGGGACTGCTGGTCGGCGCGGCCATCACCCAGCGCCCCGAGCTCTACGGCGCCGCCCTGCCGGGCGTGGGCGTCCTGGACATGCTGCGCTTCCACAAGTTCACCATCGGCTGGGCCTGGATCAGCGACTACGGCGACCCCGACGACCCCGCGATGTTCCCCGTGCTGCGGGCCTACAGCCCCTACCACAACGTCACCGACGGCACGGCCTACCCCGCGACGATGGTCACAACCGGAGACCACGACGACCGCGTCGTGCCCGGGCACAGCTTCAAGTTCGCCGCCAGGTTGCAGGCCGCCCAGTCCGGGAGCGACCCCGTGCTCATCCGCATCGAGACCCGCGCGGGCCACGGCGCCGGCAAGCCCACCGCGCTGACAATCGCCGAGTGGACCGACCAGTGGTCCTTCCTGCTGAAGAACCTGGACATGCAGCTGCCCGAGGGCTTCGCGCCGACCTCCCAGGCCGCGGAGGCGCCCGCCGAGCTCAGCGAGTGAGCGAGGCCGGGCGGCCAGCCGCTCGAGGTCACCGGTCGCTG
>CALGIB010001035.1 GCA_937915955.1 uncultured Pseudomonadota bacterium | reverse complement strand
TCCCCCAGCGGCCTCCCTTCCGCATGGTCGACCGCGTCGTGGCGCTGAACGACAAGCCGCAGACGAGCCTGCACGCGCGCAAGCTGATCGGCAGCAACGAGCCTGTGCTCCAGGGCCACTTCCCCACCCTGCCCCTCTGGCCCGGCGTCTACACGATCGAGGCCCTGGCCCAGGCCACCAACCTCCTGATGATCCTGATGGGCCTGCGAGAGCGCTGGGCGGCCCTGGACCGCGAGGACGCCGACCTCTTCCGCCACCTCGACCTCGCCGGGCGAGCCTTGCGCATGGAGGCCGAGGCGGGGCCCGAGGCCCGGGAGCTGCAGCGCATGCTGGGACAAGGGCCCCAGGTCAGCGGGCTGCTCTCCGCCGTGGACGTCAAGCTGTCCCAGCCCGTCTGGGCGGGGCAGGTCCTGGACCTGCACGTGGATCTGGACGACGGCTTCGCCGGGCTGTTCCGCGTGCAGGTCGAGGCTCAGGTCGAGCGCAGGAGCGTGGCCAAGGGGAGCCTGACCGTGGCGCGGGTCCCCACCTGATCGCGGTCATCGGCGGTGGCCTCGGGGGCCTGGTAGCGGCCGCGCTGCTCGCCCGCGCCGGGCACCCCGTCACGGTGTTCGAGCACCACCGCGTGCTGGGTGGCCTCAGCCACGCGTTCCGCCGCAAGCGCTGGACCTGGGACGTCGGCGTGCACGCCGTGGGCGACCTCGAGAGCCGCCCTGGTCGGCTGCTCGGAGCGCTGACGCCCGAGGTGATCTGGCACCCCAGCGGGCCCCTAGGCGACCGCTTCGAGCTGCCCGGACTGCGCTTCGACTGGCCCTCGGACGAGGACGCGCTGGGTCCTGGGCTGGAGGCTGCGTTGGGACAGACCGTGGACCTCTTGCCCTGGAGGCGGCAGACCCTATACCTCCAGGACCGGCTGCTCGACCACCTCGCCTCGGGCGTGCGAGGTCGCCCACTCCAGCCACTCAATGCTCCGACCACGGCCGCGCTGCTGGAGGAGCTGGACCTGCCGCCACGGGCGCGGGATCTCCTGACGGGGCGCTGGGCCTACCACGGCCTGATCCCTGAACGATCTTCGTCGTTTGCTCACGCGATGGTCAGCCGGAGCTACGCCAGGGGCAGCCACTATCCCGAGGGCGGGGCGCCCAGCCTGGGCCTTGCCCTGCGCGCGGCGATCGAGGCCCACGGAGGCCACATCGAGCTCGGGCGAAGCGTCACCGGACTGGGCGTTGAGCGCAGCAGGATTCAAACGATCTCAGTAGGTTCAGAGATCATCGAGGTCTCCTCCGTGGTGGCTGGGCTCGGCGCGCACAGGCTGCTCGGGCTGCTGCCTCCTCGCTGGTCCACCCATCCCTGGGCCCGGGCCCTCGCGGGCCTGCCGGCCTCGGTACAGCACGTCAGCCTGTTCCTGGGCCTGTCCGGAGACCCCCGACCCGCTGGGGCCGGCCCCTGGAACCTCTGGCTGCACAACACCTGGCGGCCCACCCGGGAGACCTGGGACCCTCGGGACCAGGCCAGGCCACCCGCCTCCTACGCCAGCTTCCCCTCCCTGAAGGACCCTCAGCACCGGGGTGGCCACACCGCGAGCCTCGTCGCCTTCGTGCCTCCGGGGCTCTTTCCGCCACGCGGCACGGTCGCCTACGGGGAGCTCAAGCGGCGCATGCAGGCCGTGCTGCTCGATGAGCTGCTGGAGCGCCTGCCCGGGCTGGGCCCGCTCATCGAGCACGTGGAGCTCGGCACACCGGCCTCCTCCACCCGCTTCCTGGCCAGCCCCAGCGCCTACGGGCTGGCCGCCACGCCCCAGCGCTACGCCTGCCCCTGGCTGCGGGCCAGGACCCCGGTGCACGGACTCGTGCTGGCCGGCGGGGACCTGGTGTTGGGCTCGGTCCTGGGCGCGGTGGCGGGCGGGGAGCTGGCCGCGCTGGCCCTGGATCCGGGCCTTCAGCCGATCGGGAAGCCCTGACCGGAGATCGCGCTGGCGGCCATTACGCCGCTGCGGACCGAGCCCTCGGCGCAGGCCAGGTAGAGGCGGTTGTCCGTCCAGTCCCCGCAGATCACCAGGTTGTCGAAGCCGGTGTCCCCCGGGGCGATGCGGGCGCTTAGCGTGCCGGGGAGCGCCAGCGAGCAGCGAGCGTGTGGCTCGCAGTTGACCCGCAGGTAGCTGGACACCAGGCGCTCGCGGCCGGCGCGAGGCAGGAAGAGCCGCAGGTGCTGATCCCAGAACAGCTCGCAGTCGTCCACCAGGCGGGCGTGCTCGCGGCGGGGGAAGTCGGGGTCGTCCTCGGGACGGGGAGCCAGGAAGGGCCCCGACTGGGTGCCGCAGAGGTAGCTGAGCTGGCGGGCCTCGACGCCGTGCAGGCGCTCCAGCTTCAACAGGTGGCTCATGTCACACCAGGTCGTCAGCGGCGGTGGCAGGCGCGAGAGCAGGGTGGGCGGGTGGGGCCAGCCCAGGGACTCCAGGTCCTGGTCGAACCAGAGCTGCGCAGCGACCGTGGCGATGCTGCCCACCTGCTCGACCATCCGGGCCCAGCGCGGGCTGGCCGCGATCAGGTCGCCGCAGACCCGGGGCAGGGCGCCCACGGGGATGCCCAGCACCACGCGATCGAAGTCCTGGCCCAGCTCCAGGCGCTGGGCCAGGCCGGGCCTCTGGCTCCAGTAGCTCTCCACCGAGCCGTGGCCCTGGACCTCCACGGCCTGATCCCACAGCGGCTCCTCGGGCCAGCACTCCACGCCGTCCACGTCCACCAGCGGCCGGTAGCTCAGGGGCCCCTCGCGCAGCTCGACCTGACGACGCAGGTCGACGGCCTGGATGCGGCGTCCCGTCGGGTCGAGCCGCAGCGCCTCGACCCGATGAAAGAAGGCGAAGCGCACACCCCGCCGCTTCAAGCCCAGGTACAGCGGCGCCAGCACTGCCTCGCCCATGCCCGCCTGCATCTTGAAGAAGCCCGCGCCTCGGTAGGTGTAGGCCGCGAGCTGTCCTCGGGCCGCCGCGCCGGCCGCCACGGACGGGCGCGCGGGGTCCCCGTCGATGAAGCTGAAGGCCGCGTCGTGCACGGCCTGCCCCATGCTCGACCCCAGGCTGCAGGGGTGGGCGCCGTGCTGGCCCAGCCAGTCCGTCCACTCCAGGTGGTCGATGGCCTGGAAGCCGCCCACACCCAGCACGTCGTCGACCAGGACGCCGCGAGCCAGGCTCAGCCAGAGGTCCGCGAACACCAGCCCCAGGGTCAGGCCGCTGTCCTGGTGCCGCTCCAGAGCCGCGTGTAGAGCGGGTCGAAGCCCGTCGATGGCGGCCACGATCACCCGCTCCCCCGCGCCTCGCTCCAGCAGCCGGGCCAGGCGATGGACCCGCCTGCGCAGGCGTGGCAGGGTCGCCTCGGAGGGGCTGCGGGCGCCGAGGGACCGCCAGCTCTCGCCCGAGGGAAACAGCGCGGCCTCGACCTGCTGGAAGGGACCGTAGCCCCCCAGCACCTGGAGGCAGCCCAGCACCATGTGCAGGGCGTGGTCGCGGGGGCGAGGCTCACGCCCGTCTCCAGGCACCCCTCCGTCGCGCGGGTACTGGAAGAGCACCGGTCCGCCAGCGCCCAGGGTCTCCCACAGGCCGCCCAGCCCGTCGGGGTGGAAGGCGTGTCGCCAGGTCGCCAGCGGGTGCTCGGGCGGACGGTCCAGCTCGGCGTAGGCCTCGCGCACGAGCCGGAAGAAGCTCTCGTAGAAGCCGAACAGTATGTGCAGCCCGTGCTCCAGGATGCGGCCCTGCTCGTCCCGGCTGCTGGCCGTCTTGCCGCCCAGGCGATGCCCCATCTCGAAGACGGTGATCTCGAAACGATCTCGCAGAGATGCGCTGCTGCTCAGCTGCCACGCGCAGGCCAGCGCGGCCGGTCCGCCACCCAGGATTGCCACCCTCTCGCGCGCCACGAAGCCTCCGGCCGAGCCCCCTATCACCGACCTCGAGGGCCCGGTGGTAGCTTCCCCGCCGGAGGGGCTGATGCCCGACATGCTGCCGGTCGTCGACGTCGCCGAGCTGATCCACGGTCTGGCTGAGCCCCTGGAGCAGAGCTGGGACCGCGGCGTGCGCCGACCCGCTCCGGGCGTGTGGCTCATCGTGTCCGGCGCCCTCGAGGAGTGGCGCAGCGACGTCCTGCTGGCCAAGCGCGGACCGGGCGAGCTGATCGGCGATCTGGAGATGACCCAGGCGCCGCCAGGTAGAGACCACCCGGACCCCCAGCCCTACGCGACCAGCTGGATGGTCCGCAGCGACACCCGCGTACGCCGGCTCGACGAGGCCGGGCTCTGGAGAGTCCTGGCGGGCGGCGGCGCCGAGGCCACCCTGCTCTACGACCTCATCGTGGCCCACGGTCGACAGTGGCGCAGCACCGCCGGCCACGCCTTCGACCGCTTCGCCTGGGCCCGACTCCCCGCCTTCGAGCACCTGCCCAAGCCCCCGCCCTACAAGATGCCGGACAGCGAGGTGTTCCTCCTGCCCGTCATGGTCCCCGCCTCGGTCATGGACCAGATCCCGCCCTTCCTGAGCCCCGTCCGCCCCGACGGCGAGGGGCCGGTCGGCGCCTTCGGCCTGATCATCGTGCGCCGCTACGAGCGCATCTGGAGCGCCTCGGAGGATCCCCCCTCCGGGCCGCGCCCCGGCATCACCCAGGTGCTGGTCGCGGTGCTGGTGAAGCAGGAGCTGCGCGACAGCTACGCCCTGTTCATCCCCTGGCTGTTCTCGAACAACGCCCTGTCCATGTTCATCGGGCGCGAGATCTTCGGCATGCCGGCGATGTTCGGCTCGCTCTACACCCAGCGCGACGACCCGGACAACCCCACCCACATCCACCTGGTGGGCTCAGCCGGGGGCAAGCGCAGCTTCGACCTGACCCTGGACAAGGCCACCCCCGAGCAGCTCGCGGACAACAACGAGGGCAAGTTCTTCCCCGCCGCGGCGAGCCTGCTGACCCGCAGCATGCTCATCGACGGCCAGCCCCTCAGCGACGAGCAGTCCGAGGCCTTCTTCCAGGCCTTCAACCGCCTGGCCCAGGGGCAGCCCTTCGAGGGCGGTCTGGCCAGCTGGTCCCTGCGGCAGCTCGCCTGGAAGCGGAACTTCCAGCCCTCGGCCCAGGCCGCCCCGAAGGTCCCATGGGATCCCAAGGACTTCGCCGTCGACGCATTGACGGCCAGCTACATGAGCTTCACGCCCCGGTCCACGCCCGAGATGTGGTTCCTGGGCGAGCCCGCCGCGAGCGAGGGCTTCCCGCTGCTGCTCGAGGGCGAGTTCCACACCTTCAAGCCAATCTCCAACCTCGTGATGCGCGCCCGCATGGACGTGCTGTGGGAGGCCGCGCTCCGCGACGGCGAGCGCACCTACGACATCAACTACCGCAGCCAGGTGCGCCTCCTGCTGGACGGTGCCGGCGGCGAGGAGCTCGCCAAGCTGGCCTGGGGCCCCGCCGTCTGGGGCGACCGCTCCACCCTGCCCCGCTCCCCCGTGCCTCCTCCGCTGCCCAGGCCCCCCTGGCATCGCAGCCGGCGTCGCCGCTGGGTCCAGACGGATCTGGCTCGCCTCCAGGCGGCCCCCGCGATGCAGGGCAAGGGCATCGCCGAGGGGCTGCCCGCCATCCTGGAGTTCCTCCAGCCCGATGTGCTCGCCCTGGAGATCGGGGAGGTGCTCTACCGTCCGGCCGACGAGCCGGATCGTGTCTACTGGGTGATCGATGGCCTCGTCGACGAGTGGCGCGGCAACCAGCACGCCGGCACCCGAGGCCCCGGTCAGCTCTTCGGGCAGTTCGTGCCCTCCAACGAGCAGACCCGCGACAAGCGCGGCGTCGGCACCGAGGCCCAGGTCAGCGCGCCTTGTCGCCTGTTCACCTTCCCCCTGGCCCGCTTCCGAGCGCTGCAGACCCAGAGCCGCCCCTGGGGCCCGGCGCTTCAGCGCGTCGTCTGGCTCACCGGCTACCGCTACGTGGACGCCGCGCTGGACGGCGTCGGCGAGCTGGAGGCGGCGACCTTCCAGGTCTTCCCCGGCGCCCGGGCCGTGGTCCTCCCCGGGCCCTACGCGGCCAACTCGGTGACCCAGTACAGCGTCCCGGTGCTGCGCAACGCGTGGATGGAGAGCCTGCTGCCGCCTCGCCTGAGGTGGCACCCGCTGATCCCCAACGCGCTGCTGGTGATGGCCCGCTTCGAGGGCTTCGGCCCCGCCCAGAGGATGCTGCTCCCCGACCTCGAGCAGGGCGCCGCCTACAACGAGGCGGGGCTGATGATCCCCGTCCAGCTGGAGGGCAGCCGCTCGATCCACCCGCGGCTGTACATCCCCTGGATCTTCCCCACCAGCCTGATGGCGATGTTCGCGGGCCGCGAGATCTACGGCTACCCCAAGTCCTGGGCCACCGTCCGTGTCGACGAGGACCGCAGCCGGATCCTGGTCCGCCGAAACGGCGTGACCATCCTCAACCTGCGCCACAAGCCCATCCCCCTGGTCTCGAGGCTGTCCTCGCTGTGGAGCAGGGTGCTGGGGCCGCTGACCTTCCTGGTGCCCCCGGACCTGCGCAGCGTCGGCGTCGACGGGTGGAAGCGGAACTTCTCGCCGAACGCCCGCGTGCTGGACCCCGACGACCTGAAGACCTGGAAGCCCAGCCTGTTCGACGTGGACCAGCAGGCCGGCTCCGGGTTCCAGGTCGATCGGCTGAGGCGCGCCGAGCCCATCCGGCTGCTCGAGCCCACCATCCAGCTCAAGGTGCCCCACCTGAACGGTCGGGAGCCCGACGTGATCGAGCTCGAGACCCTGCTCGGCTTCGGCCTCCGCATCCGGTACGGGCTCACGATGACCACCGGCGAGGTGCTACTGAACTACCTCGGTGCGACCACCGATCTCTCCGCCGAGGAGCGGGAGGCCCTGGCACTAGGTCGCGACGGAGAGGACGTAAGCTGAACGATCTCAGTCTCTTCAGCCTCGTCTTGAGCCCTCGATCTCACGGCGTTCGGACTCGCTGACCGGCACGATGTAGTCCCCGTCGAAGCAGGCCGAGCAGATCTCGGTGCCCGAGACCTCGGCCAGGCCCTCGAGCGACAGGAAGGTCATCGAGTCCACGCCGAAGTACTCCCCGAGCTCGTCCTGATCGAGGCGGGCCGCGATGAGCTCGTCCTCGGTGGGCATGTCGATGCCGTAGAAGCAGGGCTTGCGAACGGGCGGGGAGAAGACAGCGACGTGGAGCTCCAGGGGGCCCAAGCCGCGCAGCATGCGCACGATCCGCCGCATCGTGCTGCCTCGGACGATCGAGTCGTCGACCAGCAGCACGCGCTGCCCCTCGAAGATCTCCCGGATGGGGTTCAGCTTCAACCGCAGCGCCGCGTCCCGGCTGGCCTGGTCCGGCATGATGAAGGTGCGGCCGCTGTAGCGGTTCTTGATGAAGCCCTCGCGGTTCTTGATGCCGAGCTCTTCTGCCATCGCCATCGCCGCCGGTCGGGAGCTGTCGGGCACCGCGACGACGACGTCCGCGCCCAGGCCCTTGGCCTTCCACTCGCGCGCCAGCTGACGACCCATGCGCCAGCGGGTGCGGTTGACGCGACCGTCCTCCATCACGGAGTCGGGGCGGGCGAAGTAGATGCGCTCGAAGATGCAGGGGCGCGGAGCGGCCGAGGTGACCTCCAGCAGCACCGGCTCCTCGCCGGCGCGCAGGATCAGGGCCGAGCCGGCCGGGAGATCTCCCATCTTCTCGACGCCGAGCACGTCCAGGGCGACCGACTCGCTGGCGGCGATCCAGCCGTCCGGGGTTCGGCCATAGACGCCAGGCCGGATGCCGTGGGGATCGCGGAAGGCGACCAGGGTCTCCTTGCCGTCCAGCTCCATCAGCGCCACCACCGAGTAGGCGCCTCGGACCCGCGCGAAGACCCCGGCCAGCGCCGTCTTCATGTCCTCGGTGGTGTGGCCCGAGGGCTTGCGGCTGGTCAGCTCCTGGGCGAGCACCAGCATGATGGGCTCGGCGTCGCACTCGGACAGGACCATCAGGCCCTGCTCGCGGAGCTGCCGCGACAGCTCCGGCACGTTGGTGACGTTGCCGTTGTGGGCCAACAGCAGGCCCGGGTGACGGGTGAAGAAGGGCTGGGCGTCCACAGCGGTCGAGGCGGCGCCCGCCGTCGGGTAGCGCACGTGCGCGACCCCGCTTCCCCCTCCGATGCCGTCCAGGCTGGGCACCGCCTGGCTGATCAACCCGAGCCCCTTGCGGAGGTGCAGCCGCCCCTTCTCCAGGGTGGCCAGACCGGCGGCGTCCTGGCCGCGATGCTGCATCGCCTGCAGCCCCAGCATCAGCCGGGGGGCGGCAGGTTCTGTCCCGACGAGTCCGATGAAGCCACACATGGCGCAGAGGTAGCGCGGCCCCCATTCGCGCTCGGAGACATTCGAGCAACAAGCCCGTCGCCGATCCTCTCGAGCGCTCGACGTGACGGGCGGCTCACGCCCGCGATCTGCAGGAAGCCGTGGATCAGGCTGCTCTCCCGGTCCAGCCGCACCGAGACACCTGCGGCCTCGAGCGCCCGCGCGTAGGCCTCGCCCTCGTCCCGCAGCGGATCGAAGCCCGCCGTGACGATCCACGCAGGGGGCTGGCCGCGCAGGT
>CALGIB010001034.1 GCA_937915955.1 uncultured Pseudomonadota bacterium | reverse complement strand
GGTCCTCCGATTTTCCCCGGTGCTCTCCCGCATGTCTCCATGCGAGACGGGCCAGACTCGACCCGCGTCCGAAACCACTCAGTGTCAGCGTCTACATGCTTGTCCCTCGGTTACAACCCCAGCGGCGCCCGAGGGCATGCACCGCTATGGGGTGGCAGCGATTTGAATTGATTATTTATCGTCCCCAGACCTCACGCTACGAAGGCTTCGGGACTATTCAGGTCAATTACGCCCAACCGGTGTCCCTGACGTACAATCCGGTCGAACGGCTCTGCAGGTTTTTTAGGCCGCGAGAGCGAAGTTGTTGTTGTTGTTGGCAGTTATGCTTTTTTCAACTGAATAGTTAGATTAACGAGAGTCCATTCCCTCTCGACATGCAGCCTCGACCTACTGCGACCTCGTCGAAACCGTTGCGCCCCCTCATCCATCCATCTTCGAGTTTTCAATGAACAGCGCTCCGAGGACCGCCGCGCCGAAGCGCTGCCCCAATGTGCGCGCCGCGAGGGCGAGCGTCAAGCAGAGAGCGGTCGGCGCCTTCGGAAGCGGCCCCGCGCCCGCTCGGCAGCGTACACTGGGCAAGTGAAGGACCTCGAGGCCGAACTCAGGCGCCTGCAGCGTGAGCTGCTCGCCACGCAACACCGCCTGAGCATGCTCGTAGACCGGGCAGAAGACGCGATCTACGTGAAGGACCTGGAGGGGCGCTACACGTTCATCAACAAGGCCGGCGCGGCCATGGTCCAGCGCGAAGTGCACGAGGTGGTGGGCGCCACCGACGAGGACCTGTTCTCGGCCGACACCGCCGCCGAGATCCGCGAGATCGACCGCGCGGTGATGAAGGCGGGCGCACCCTACACCTACCAGCCGACGCGCTACGACTTCAAAGCGGCTCAGGTCTTCCTCACCAAGAAGTACCCCTACTACGACGAGGATGGCGTGCTGGCGGGCCTCATGGGCGTCAGCCACGACGTCACCGACTGGGCGGCGGCCCAGAAGCAGGCCCAGCAGGCCGACGCCAGGAACCGGGAGCTCGAGGAAAAGCTGCAGCGAGCCGACCGCCTGGCCACGCTCGGCACCCTGGCTGCCGGCATCGCCCACGAGGTCAACAACCCTCTCAGCTACGTGCTCTACCACCTGGAGCAGCTGCGAGGCATGCCCCACCCCGGCAGCGAGCACGCAGACCGGGCCTACGAAGGGGCCGAAAGAATCGCACATGTTGTCAACGATCTCGCGCTGTTACGATCGCCAGATCAGCCCGACGAGGAACTCAGCTGCGCCCCTGGAGCGGTGATCAAGCGCTCCCTTGCCTTGCTCGCCAACGAGTTCCGCCACCGCGCCCGGCTGCGCCTCGAGCTGCCCCCGGACCTGCCCCGGGCTGCTATCCCGGAGCGGCGCCTGTTCCAGGTCCTGGTCAACCTGCTCATCAACGCCGCCCACGCGATGCCCGCAGGCCACGCCGCCGACAACCGCCTGACGGTGAGCGCGACCACCCACGACGGGCTGATCGCCATCGAGGTTCAGGACACCGGCGTGGGCATCCCTCGAGAGCAGCTGGAGCGGGTGCTGGATCCCTTCGTGACGACCAAACCGATGGGACAGGGCACCGGGATGGGCCTCTGGATCTGCCACAACCTGCTCCAGGCCCACGGCGGTCAGATCGAGATCACCAGCGTCGTCGGCGAGGGCACCCTGGTCCGGTTCGAGCTGCCGGTCCCGTGCTCGGAGCCGAAGCCCACGCCCGCACACCCGACCGCGACCACGCCGCCGAGGGGGCTGCGGGTGCTGGTGATCGACGACGAGCCGCTGATCGGGGAGATGCTCCAGCACGCGCTGCAGTCCCTGGCCGACTCCCGCACGGTGGCGGTAGACGGCGGCCGTGCCGCGCTCAGTATCCTCAGCGATGATAGGGACTTCGATGTGATCCTCTGCGACCTGATGATGCCCGATATCAGCGGCCAGGACGTGTACGCGGCCCTGGCACAGCTGGGCCTGGCAGGGCGGATGATCGTGATGACCGGCGGGGCCTTCACAGAGGACACGCAGCGCTTCCTGCTGGACTTCCCCGGCCCCATCCTGCAGAAGCCCTTCAAGCTCAAGCAGCTCGCCGAGGCCCTCGCCGAGCTCCAGCCGACGACCGGCCACGGGTCCCCAGCGGGATAGGCACGCCCGACCACTGGGAGTCCACCGTGCCGCAGATCCTCGTCCACCATCTCGAGAAGTCGCGCTCGTTGCGCATCCTCTGGCTCCTGGAGGAGCTGGACCTGCCCTACGAGGTCAGGCTCTACCGCCGCACGCCGGCCTTCCGCGCTCCGCCCGAGCTCAAGCAGGTCCACCCCCTGGGCAAGGCGCCCGTGGTCGAGATCGACGGCGTCCTGCTGGTGGAGTCGGGGGCCATCACAGAGGGTCTGGTCGAGGACTGGGGACCGCAGCTCAAGCCAAGCGATCCCGAGGCCCTGCGCCGCTACCGCTACTGGATGCACTATGCGGAGGGGTCCCTGATGCCCCCGCTCCTGCTCCGTCTGATCCTTGGCAAGGTGAGGGAGGCTCCCCTGCCCTTCTTCGTGAAGCCCATCGCCCGCGGCATCGTGGACAAGGTCGAGCAGTCCTACACCCAGCCCGAGCTGGACCTGCACCTGGCCTGGCTGCAGTCGAACCTGAGCGATCATGCGTGGTTCGCAGGCGAGACCTTCAGCGCCGCGGACGTCCAGATGTCCTACCCCGTGCAGGGAGCCCGAGAGCGGGGCGGCCTGGGGGCCGAGCAGCCCGCGGTGCTGGACTGGCTGGCCCGCATCGAAGCCCGACCGGCCTACCAGCGGGCCGTGGAGCGGACCGCCCAGGCCGAGGCTTCATAGACCCCTGATATCGTTGATGTCCATACGAGGTCCGTGGCGCGGTGCGCTCAGGCCCTGGCTCTTGAGCAGTCGAACGACCAGGCCCCGCACCCCGGCGTAGGGCTCGAGCAGCTCGAGCATGCGCTCGTCCGTGGCCCGGGGCTCGCCAGCCAGGTTCATCGCGACGATGTTGGGCACGTGGATGTCCGCGAGCGGCACCGCGTCCGGGTAGCCCAGGCTGCCGCCCACCACGACGCCAGCGGTCCAGGGGCCAATCCCCCTGAGCTTCTGGAGATGTTCGAGCGCATCGGGACCGGACATGCTTGCGGCGCGCTGGAGCGCCGAGGCCCGATCGGCGATGCGGCGGATCAGCTCAGCCCGATGCTGCTCGATGTTCAGGGGGTGAAAGACGTAGTAGGGCAGCCGCGCCAGCTCCCTGGGGTGCGGCAACAGCTGCAGATCCTCGCGGGGGCCAGGGGCCACCTCGCCGAAGCGCCAGGCCACCTGCTTTAGCGCGGCCTTGCTGTTGGCCCCGGTGACCTTTTGAGCCAACCCCGTGGACACCAGCCGGCTGTAGACCCGGCCGCTGCGACCGACCCGCAGTCCGCGAGATCGTTGGATGATGTCGCGAACGATCGGGTGCCGGGGACGGATGTCCTCGACCCCGACATTGTCCAGCCCCGCGAGCTGCGGGACGCGCGCCAGCAGCTCCTCGGCGCCCGGCCCCCAGGCCTGGGCCTGAAGGTGGTCAGGGTGCTGCACGATGTGCACCGTGGCTGGGCCCGAAGCCTCCCGCTGCGCGAACCAGCAGCCGGAGGCGTCGGTCTTCAGCCAGGTCGTCGCGCCCCACATCTCCATGGACCGCAGGGTGCGGGCAAGATCCAGGGGGACGGAGACCTCGAAGCGCTGCTCCATGTCCAGGACATAGCCTCAGAGCGCCAGGATCAGCTCGAACAGGATCCTGCGCATGTCGTCGGTCATCCGGGCCTCGTTGTAGCAGCTGGTGAACACGGCCCGGCCCGGACCCTCCCAGTGCATCACGGCGAGTGGGCGGGCCTGACGGTCGAGGGAGCCGACCACCAGTGGCAGCGCCTGGTCGACGTCCTGGATCAC
>CALGIB010001033.1 GCA_937915955.1 uncultured Pseudomonadota bacterium | reverse complement strand
GTGAACTCGACCCCCAGCTCGATCAGCTCGCGGATGCGATCCGGGCCCTCGCGAGCCACGAAGTCCACCGCGTCCCGTTGACACAGGCCGGCGCCCGCCACCAGAGTGTCCTTGATGTGGGCTTCGTAGGCGTCCTCGTCGTCCCACACCGCGGCCACACCGCCCTGGGCGTAGCGTGAGTTGGACTCACCCAGCTCAGCCTTGGTGACCAGGAGGACCCGGCCATGCGCGGCGGCCTTCAGGGCGAACAGCATGCCCGCGAGGCCGGACCCGACAACGAGGAAGTCCCAGTCCATCGTGGCGTCTTAGCACGCTAAGCTGGGCCGATGGTCGCCTTCCTCCTCGCCCTGATGCCGCCCGTGGCGGCCGCTGACATCTACATGCGAGAGAACCCTGACGGAAGCGTGACCTTCACCGATCAGCCCGAGGCTCGCGCCGGCTTCGAGGTCTTCCTGGCTGAGAAGCCGCTGCCTTCGCCTCAAAAGGTCAACTTCGCGACGTTCCCGATGTTGGACTCCTTCGACGGGCTCTTCCTCGCCGCCGCTGTCCGCTACGGGGTCGAGGCCGAGTTCATCAAGGCCGTCGCGCTGGCCGAGAGCGGCATGAACCCCAACGCGGTCAGCAAGGCGGGGGCCCAGGGGCTCATGCAGATCATGCCGGAGACCGCGCTGGAGCTCGCGGTCGCCGACGCCTTCGACCCCAAGGACGCCATCGACGGCGGGGCCCGATACCTCAAGCAGCAGCTGGCCGCCTTCAACAGCTACGAGCTGGCCCTCGCGGCCTACAACGCCGGCCCGCACAATGTCGAGAAGTACGACGGCATCCCGCCCTTTGAGGAGACCCAGCGCTACGTGCCCCGAGTCATGGCGCTCTACGAGCACCTGAAGACCGAGCGACCCGTTCAGCCGCCCGAGTCCGACGACGCGTTATGACCTGGGCGTGAGCGACCCCGCACCCTGGTACCGCCGCAAGGGCTTCTGGAACCTGCCCAACGCGATCACGGTCGTCCGCATCGCGGTGATCCCGGTGATGGTCGCGCTGCTGCTCGAGACCCCGGGCCGCTGGCAAGCGGTCACCGCCATGGCCGTCTTCGTCGCGGCCATGCTGGGCGACGTGCTCGACGGCTACCTGGCCCGACGCTGGAACCTCGTCTCCGTGGCCGGCGCCTTCCTGGATCCTCTGGCCGACAAGCTGCTCGTCGCTACGACCATGGTCATGTTGGTCGCCATCGGCTGGCTGCCCGCGTGGATCGTCGGGGTCATCATCTGCCGCGAGCTCACGATCACCGCCCTGCGCACCATCGCCCTCGAAGAGGGACTGCTGCTGCCAGCGGACAGCCTCGGCAAGTTCAAGACCGCCTTCCAGAGCACGGCCCTCGGCTTCATCCTCTGGCACTACGAGACGACCTACTGGTTCTGGCCCGAGCGCACCGTGGACGCCCACAGCGTCGGCATCGTCCTGATGTACGTCGCCCTGGGCTTCACCGTGCTCAGCGGCGCCAACTACCTGATGAACTTCTTCAAGCACGCCGCCGAGAAGGAGCGACGCGAGGGCCTGCGCTGATCAGAACCCGTTCGTGTCGATGTACAGGTCGTAGGTGGACGTGCAGCTCAGATCCACCCAGGTGTTGGAGTACAGGGCGACGGCCCAGTTGTCCTCGCTGGTGTCCGTGATCGCGCCCTCGAAGTAGACGGTCAGCTTGCCGCTGCCGCTGTCCGAGTCCTCGAGTACGGGCTTGCTGCCGTTGAGGTCCCAGAGCTCCAGGGTGAACGAAGCCCCTCCGGCCGAGGGCAGGCCACCGGCCTGCACGAAGAACTCAGCGTTGTCGTACCACTCGTCGTCCACGTCGAAGTGGAACCAGTCCTCGTCTCCGGGACCGTGCATCGTCAGCCCCGAGATCGTCAGGACGTCTCCGGCCCAGAGGAAGCCGTCATCGACCTCGCCGAGGTCGTAGTAGGAGGTGACCGACTCGTTCTCCTCGTAGCTGTCCCACCAGGTCTCGTTGTTGTCGCCGTCGCAGTTGTTGTCCACCTCGTCGCAGA
>CALGIB010001032.1 GCA_937915955.1 uncultured Pseudomonadota bacterium | reverse complement strand
CCGAGTCGATGACCAGGTCCTCGTCGCCCTCGTTCCAGACCTCGATCGTCCGAGTGTCGTCCGTCCAGCCGACGATGACGATGAAGTCGGTGAGCGAGTAGGCGTCGGTGCCGCCGGTGTTCACCGAGATCAACGGCGAGCAGATGCTGCAGCCGTAGTAGCCGGTGCCGGTGACGGTCAGGTCCAGGTTCGACTCGTTGTCGGCGTCGGACTGGATCGTGAGCGTCTCGTTGTAGGCCGTCTCGGCCTGCGGCGTGAACAGGACGGTGATGTCCTTGCTGCCGCCTGGCGCGAGCACGTAGGGGAGGGTGAGCTCCTTGCCCCAGTCCAGCACCGAGCTGTTCGTGGACGCGAAGTCGACGACCAGGAGGGAGTCCTCGCCTGTGTTCGTGAGCGTGAGGTCCAGGACTTCGCCCTTGCCGATGTCGACGTCGCCGAAGTCGTGGCTGCGCCAGGAGACGTCGAGGTAGCTGCCATCCCCGATCGGGCCCGTGTCATCCTCGTCGCGGGCGGTTCCGGTCAGGGCCACGGAGATGAGGTCCGCCTGGGTGGTCTCCAGCGACAGCGTGCCTTCGTAGTCGACCGAGGTCGTGGGCTCGAAGCTGACGGTGATGATGAGGTCGGAGTCCGGCTCGATCGTGGCCGAGGTCACGTCGATCGAGAACGCGGCGTCGTCGATGTTGGCGCCGAGCAGGTCGATCGCTTTGGTCCCGTTGTTCGTGATGAGCAGCTCTTCAGTGTCCCACTCCCCGACGGAGACGAAGCCGAAGTCGATCGAGCTGGAGGAGAGGGTCAGGTCGCCGTACTCGACCGGGACGTCTTCGCTGTCGTCCCCGAGGATCGGGTCGCTGCCGGTGTCGAGGCCACAGCCGGCGAGCAGGGAGAGGAGAGCGATCATGCAGAACTCCGCGGACCGGCGTGTGCCGGTCTTTCGATGCCTTTGCCGGAAGATAGTCGAGGATCCGGCGGTCGGCCAAGGACGACGAAGGCCCGGCCGGAGCCGGGCCCGTCAGCAGCTGGGCTGGCTCAGAAGGTGTACTTCATGTAGCCGGTGGCGTTGAAGCCCGCGTCGAAGCCGAAGGCGTAGAAGACATCGCCGTCGAAGCCCAGGCTGAAGTGACTCAGCTTGCTGTAGTACTCGGCGGTGATGCCGCCAAAGGCCAGGCCCTTGAAGGAGTCGTGGTAGCCGGGGTCGGCCTGCAGCTTCCACTCGTTCTGTACGACGTCGCTCATGTAGAGCTCCTCGTCCATCAGGAGGGGGCTGTACAGCCCGCCGCCGCCGAGCCGCAGGCCCAGACCCAGGCGCCGCGTCGGGTAGGTCGAGACCTCGTAGTTGGCGAGGAACGAGTAGGTCCGGAGATCGCCTTCGATGTACGGCGACGGGCGACCGTTGGCGCCGGAGCAGATCTGGTCCGCCTGGTACTCGTAGTCGCAGCCGTTGTGGACGCCCTGCATGAAGCCGAGCTCCCAGGCCATCGAGGTCTTCTCGCGGTCTACGAAGTCCTGGCCCAGCGACAGGCCGACGGCCGTGCCGCCCTTGACGAAGCCGCGGAACTGTCCGAGGTAGCCGGCGCCCCCGACGTTGGCCTTGGCGTAGAGACCCTTGTTGATCTCCTTCACGTCGGGCTTCTTGGGCGATCGGCGTCCCTTGGCGGGCGCCTCTTCCTGAACCTCGTCAAGGCCGTCGAGGCCCTGAGCGTAGGCATCGGTGGACTGGATCGCGGTGAACAGCAGCAGGGAACTGATCATCGATTCCTCGAAATGACGTTGCGTTCTAACACAGCGGGGGCTGGCTCTGTCGGCCTGGGTGTCGCGGGGCTGTCAACCCTTCACGAAGGACCCCTGGATGCGCGAAGAGCCCGGCCTGGTGGCCGAGCTCCCGCTGACTCTCTGGGCTGTGATCAGGCGGGGGCGAAGATGAAGGGGTAGCTGACGATCACGATCCCTCCCCCCGCCGGCGCTGGGAACATGAACCGCATGAAGCGACCGTTGATGCAGTTCTCGACAGCGGGGCTGCCCATCGTGCTGGCCTTGGTCGTCGCGGAGGAGACGGTGCCGTCCTTGGCGATGACGAACTTCACGACAATCTTGCCGCCGAGGTTCGGGTTCTTCGTGAGCTCGCGCTGGTAGCAGTAGCGGATCTGGTTCATGTTCCGCTTGATGACCGCGTCGATGAGGCTCTTGTCGAGGGCACCCAGGATGATGGGGTCGCCACCGATCTTGCCGATGCCGCCTTCGCCCTTGGCGCCGAAGTTGCCGCCGCCGGAGCCGTAGCCGCTGGCGCCCGAACCGCGGCCCTTGGTACCCAGGCCACCGAGGCCCTCGGCCGTGCCGCCGCCACCGAGGCCGGAGCCTCGGGAGCCGAGACCACCGGAGCCGATCTGCACACCCTTGGCGCCGATCAGGCCACCGATGCCGCCGGTGATGTCGGAGTTCAGGCCCGAGGATCCGAAGACGCCGTCGAGCTCAGCGCCCTCGCGCATGGCGCCCAGGACGCCCGCGTTCTCCGCGATCTCCTTGTCGATCTGACGCTTGTTCATCTCGACCTTGTTGCCCTTGGCCTTGTCCATCTTGGCGTCTTTCTTGCCGACCTTGCCCTCTTCGCGCTTGGCCTTGGCGCCCTCCCCTGCGTCGGGGTTGCCGGAGGGCTTGGACTTCTCCTTGTGCTGCTCGATCTCGGGCTGCTCGAGGAGGAGTTCGACGAAGCGGTCGGGGATCTCGTTGAGCTCGTGCGCGGGACGAGGGGGCATCGTCAGGATCATCACGCCGGCGCAGATGCCGAGGAAGACCATGAAGCTCAGGATGCCGAGGAAGGGGTAGTCGAGGCTCTCCGAGAGGG
>CALGIB010001031.1 GCA_937915955.1 uncultured Pseudomonadota bacterium | reverse complement strand
CCCTTTGCCTTCAGCAGGGCCGCCAGGTCCACCGACTCCTGGGGGGCCTCGTAGCGCCCCCGCCCGCTCGCGATCACGAAGCGGGTCCCTCGGAGCGCCTCCAGGGCCGGCCCCTGCAGGCCTGGGAGGAAGCGCATGGGCTGGCCGAAGTAGTAGTCGGGGTCGACGTGGCCGTTCATCCAGCGGTCCATGTCGTAGGTCCCGCTCATCGCCACGATGCCCTCGAAGGCCCCCGGCGTCCGGCACCCCGCCAGCACGGCGTTGTAGGCCCCCAGGCTGGCGCCCGCCGCCCAGACGCGCTCGTGCCCCCCGCAGTCCTCGCGGATCCAGGGGAGCAGCTCGTGGTGCAGGTAGCGGTCGAAGCAGCCCTGGATCCAGGACTTGTGGGCGGGGTGGGCGTCGGTGTCCAGCCACCCCTCGCGGGACACCGTGCCGACGCTGTAGACCTTCAGGCGCCTGGCCTCGAGCAGGGGGCGGAGCGCGCGGATCATCAGGAAGCGCTCCGCCTCGAGCACGTCGCCGCCCGCGGTCGGGAAGAGCACCAGCGGCGATCCCCAGTCCCCGAAGACCGCCACGTCCATCTGCCGGCCCTCCAGCGCCGGGCTGGCCCAGCCCCCCAGGCGACCCTGGCTCAAGGTCTCGCCGCCAGGCGGTCCCGCTCGGTGTGGCACCAGAAGCCCACCAGGCCGAAGAAGTGGTCGGTGAAGCGCTCCACCTCGTGCTTGGGGTAGGTCGCCTGGACCTTCTCCCGGACGGTCGCCTTGAAGCCGTCGGACTCGAAGTAGTCCACGGCGACGGCGTCCAGGGCGCCCAGGTGCTCCGCGCAGAAGGCCTCGAAGGCGGGCGTCGAGAAGTGGGCCTGCGCCAAGGCGTCGTAGCGGTCCAGCTTCTCTTCGAAGCTCAGATCCTGCTCGGCGACGGCGAAGTAGGGGGCCCAGTCCAGGTTGGGCTTGAAGGGGCGCCTGGTCGCCGCGCAGAAGAGCGACCACCGCAGCAGGGCCTTCACCAGCCAGGGGAAGTGGAAGTGCAGGCTCGTGACCTGCGAGTCCGGGCAGGGGTTCGCGAAGTCGATGGGGTGGAGGACGCCGTCGCTGCGCAGCATCTCGCAGGAGTTGAAGTCCCAGCCGAAGAAGGCGTTGATGACCCGGGTGGTCTTCTGCGCGGTCTGCCAGCCCTCGGCGTCCAGGAAGTGGAAGTCGACGAGGTAGCGGCCGTGCAGCGGCTTGTCCGGGTCGTAGCGGATGACGTTGACCTGTGGGCCGACGCCCACGCCTCGGACGAAGAGGTCCCAGTCCGGCACCGCCTGCTGCAGGTGGTTCACCCGGGAGCCGCTGTCGTCGTAGGCGGCGCTCAGGCTCTTGTCGTCGGTGACGCGTCGAACGCCCACCCAGCCCCCGCCGTCGTAGGGCTTCAGGAAGGCGGGGTAGCCCACCTCGCGGCCGACCTCGGTCAGGCTGAAGAGTCGGCCGTAGCGCTTCAGGGTCACGTCCACGTCGTCGGCGTCGATCTGTTCCTTGCTGGGCAGCATCCAGGTCCTGGGGATCGGGAGCCCGAGCTTGAGCATGGCGCAGTAGGAGGTGTGCTTCTCCATGCTCTGCACCGACCACGGGTTGTTCAGCACGTAGGTGCCGTCCATCAGCGTGATCTTCTTGATCCACTCCCGGCTCAAGGAGAACCAGTGCGTCAGCCTGTCCAGCACCAGGTCGTAGCGGCAGTGTTGCTCGAGATCGTAGGGCTCCAGGACGACCCGCTCCGTGGCGAAGCGGACCCGGCGCCCGTCGACCTCGATGTCCAGGTCGAGCCGGCTCAGGAGCTCTTCGTAGGCCGCAGGCCAGCAAAGGTCCGCGCCCAGCGAGAGGCCGATCAGCGTCGTCTCAGGTTGGCTCATGCGTCACTCGTAGTACATCCAGAGGTGTCCAGGGAAGAGCCATGTCAGCCCGTCCCGCATGCGGTCCCGCCAGCTGATCCAGTTGTGTCCGTCGAGGCTCTCGACGAAGCGGGTCTGGAGCCCCGCGGCGCGCAGCCTCGGGACCAGCGAGCGGTTGTAGTAGATCAGGGACTCGAAGCAGCCACAGGAGAGGAACATGCGGGCGTCGACCCGCCCCGGATCCTCGCGGAAGGCGTTCACGAAGTCCACGACCGGATCCCACAGGGGCCCCCGGTCGTGGGTGCCGATGTCCGTGAACGCGAAGCTCCCCGACTGCAGCATCAGGCGGCCGAAGACGCCGGGGTAGGTCCAGGCCGCGTGCAAGGCCGAGACCGCCCCGAAGCTCGCGCCCATCAGGCCGCGCTCGGCGGGGCTGGGGCGAATGGGGTACTCGCGCTCGATCCAGGGCAGCACCTCCTCGACGAGGAAGCGGGCCTGGAGGGGGTTGGCGGCGTACTCCTGGTTGCGGCTCCCACCCGGATCGACGAAGGCGACGATGAGGGGGCGCACCTCGTGCCGGCGGATGAGGTTGTCGAGGACCTGCTTCGCCGCGGCGAAGCGCAGCGTGTCGGTGCCGTCGTGGCAGATGAGCAGGGGGAGCCGCTTGGTCGGCCGATACTCGAAGGGGAGGTAGACCACGACGCGGCGCGGGGCCCCCCAGATCTCCGAGCGGATCACGTGCGGCTCGAGCTCGCCCCCCTGGCCCTCGGGCAGCTCGTCGATCCAGGGCGGCTCCTCGTAGCCCGGCATCTGGCAGACGCTGTTGGCGCCGAAGGGGTCGCGCGCCTGCAGCGGGTTGCGCGGATCCCGGATCCAGTGCTTCTCGCCCCTGCGGACGAGCTCCAGCTTGTACTCGACCCGGGCCGCGGCTGGCAGATCGAGCTGGAGGACGAAGGCTTGGGTACCCGGGAGGCGCTCGAAGGCCTGCCTTGACTCCAGCCCGAAGACCCAGTGGATCAGGATGACCTCGTCTGCTTCGCCGCCGTCCCAGAAGAAGAAGGTGGCCTCGCTTCCCTGGACCCGAGGGAAGGTCCCTTCGTCGGCGAAGGATCGGAGGTGCTGGTCGGCCTGGGCTCGCTCCTGGCGCAGCGCGAAGGCCAGCTGTTGGACCCGGCTCATTGGGTCGCCCCCTCGGCCAGATCCAGGACCGCGCCCTCCAGGAGCTCCAGCGCGCCGTCGACCTGGAGCGCGTCGCCGTTGGCCAGCCCCAGCGCCCGGCCGCCCTGCAGTCTGGCGAGGAGTCGCCAGCGCCTTCGGGCGTCATCCAGATCCAGGCGCTGCGCCGCCGCCGGGAAGAGCGTGAGGTCGCGGATCAGTCCCAGGCCCGCGTCCAGGACCTCCGGGTGACCCGGTCCATCCGGGGGGTGGTCGTAGAAGAGCATGACCCGCTCGGTGAGCACCATCGCCCCGGCGGACCAGGCGACCAGGTTGCCGCCTCGCTCCCAGAACTCGCGCAGCAGCGGGCCCACCCCGAAGAAGCGCAGGCGGTTCAGCAGCGTGGCGACCTGGCCTCCCGCCAGCGCCACGGTGTCGCAGGTCCTGAAGGCCTCCGCGACCCGCTCGCGGTAGCCGAGGATCGGCGCGCGGGTCCACGGGGGCTCGGTCGCCCTCAGCGAGAGGAGAGTCGCGGGGACCTCGGCGTCCAGCGCGATGATCTGAGCCAGCGCCGCCTGCAGGGAGCTCTGGTAGAGCTCGGGGTCGGCGAGGGCGAGCTCGTCCAGCTCGACGAGCGCGGCCATGGCCGCGTGGAGGCGGATCCGGTAGCCCCGTTTCCAGGCTCGGACCCGGCGGGTCCGCTGTCGGTAGCGGGCGGACTCGTCCGGGTGACGATGGGTGACCTCCTCGAACCAGGCGTACAGGGGCAGGTGCCGGGTCGGCCTGGCCACGTCGCGCACGAGAGGAGAGATGTCCTCCTCGTCGTGGCGCCACCCCGCTGTGATCAGCGCTACCGGCCCGCGCGCCCCCAGGCGGTCCAGCGCGCGACCCAGGTTGGGCGTCGGACGCTGCGGTCCGAGCACGACGATGGGCTTCCTCATGCGCTGAGCAGGCTCTGATACAGGGCGGCGTACTCGCGGGCGGAGGCCTCCCAGGACAGATCCTGGGCCATCGCCGTGTCGGACATCGCGTCCCAGCTCGCGCGCTGCTCGTGGAAGCAGCGGCTGGCGAGGCCCAGCGCCCACCGCAGGCCGCTCGCGGTGGGGTGCTCGAAGACGAAGCCTGTGAGCAGGTGTCGCACGGTGTCGGCCAGTCCTCCCGTCGCGTGCACGATGGGCAGCGCCCCATAGCGCATCGCCTGCAGCTGTGTGAGGCCGCAGGGCTCGAACCGGCTGGGCACCGCCATCGCGTCGCTGGCCGCCACGATGCGGTGGGCCAGCCCCTCGTCGAAGCCGATCCGCACCGTCAGGTTGTGGCTGAAGACCCGCGCGAGCTCGCGGAGGCGCTCCTCGATGGCGGGCTCTCCGCTGCCGAGCAGCACGACGCGGACGCCAAGGCCGTGCAGGGCGGGCACCAGGTCGGCCAGCAGATCCAGCCCCTTCTGGGCCGTCAGCCTCGAGACCACGCCGAGGAGCATCGCGCCGCCCTCGTCCGCGACGCCGAGGTCCGCGAACAGCGCCCTGCGGTTGTCGGCCTTGCCCGCCGGGCGGCTCGTGGCGTCGAAGTTCCGGGCGAGCAGGGCGTCCGAGGCGGGGTCCCAGACCCGCACGTCCAGTCCGTTCACGATGCCGTGGAGCCGACTCCTGTGGTGCCGGAGCAGGCCGTCCAGCTGGAAGCCGTGGCTCGGCGTCAGGATCTCCTGGGCGTACCGGGGGCTGACGGTGGTGATGGCGTCCGAGGCCGTGATGCCCGCCTTCATGAAGGAGACGCCGCCGTGGAACTCGTAGCCGTCGAGGGTGTGATCCCGCTCGTCGAGGCAGAGGCGGCGGATCGCGCTGGCGCCGAAGGTGCCCTGGTAGCCCAGGTTGTGGATGGTGAACACCGAGCGGGCCGTGGGGTGGGCTCGTCGATAGCGCCGCAGGTAGTGGGGGAGCAGCCCGGCGTGCCAGTCGTGGGCGTGGAAGATGTCCACCGGCGCCCCCAGCACCTGGCCGGCCGCCTCGAGCGCGGCCAGGCTGAGCACCGCGAAGCGCTCGGCTTCGTCCTCGTAGCCGTAGAGCCCGGGCCGGTCGTAGAGGTCCGACTCCAGGAACAGGTGGGCGCCGTCGGGGCGCTCCAGGATGTGGGTGCGGACGCGATGTCCTCGGCCCACCGGCAGCGAGGCCTCGGGGCCGGGGCGGGTCTTCAGGCCCTCGCGGCCCAGGACGGCGGCCGCGCTGCGGTAGAGCGGGAGCACGGTCAGGGTGCGATGACCCAGCGCGCCGAGGGCGACGGGGAGGGCCGCTGCCACGTCGCCGAGGCCTCCTGCCTTGGCGAAGGGGGCGCACTCTGCGGCGACGTGCACGACGTTCATCAAGGGCGCTCGCGGTCGTTCATCTCGGCAGCCTATTGCGCTTCTGGATCCGCTGCTCGGCCGGCGTCGCGGGGGCGCCGGTGACGCTGGGCGCGGCGGTTCAGCGCTCGACCAGCATCACCGGCGCGAGCTCGTCCAGGTCCACCTCGATCGCCTCGCTGGTCCAGGGCCACCGGACTCGCAGCGCCAGCACCTCCTCGTCCGCGGCCAGCCCAAAGACCGCCCGCGGGTGCTGGCTGCCGAAGAGCCCGCGGTTCACCGTGACCTCTCGGACCTGCACGCCCTCGGCGGTCTCCAGCTCGACCTGGGCTCCCTGCCCGAAGCGGTTGCCGGCGCCGTCGCTCAGTTCGACGGTCAGGGAGACCCGCTCATCGGTGCAGTCCGAGAGCCACAGGCGGGAGGGGGCCTCGACGTTTCCGACCAGCAGGTCGGGCCATCCGTCGCCGTTGACGTCGCCCGAGGACACACCGCGGGCGTCCTGGGGGTCGGTGAGCCGCTCGTCCCGGCGGAAGCTCCCGGCCTCGTTCCACAGGATCAGATCGGGCTGGTCCAGGGTCTGGTTCTCCAGCACCGGACCCTCTCCGAAGCGCCCTCCCGCCAGGAACAGGTCCAGGTCGCCGTCCAGATCCAGGTCCTCGAGCAGCGTGCCCAGGCTCATCTGGTCCCAGCCGAGCAGGCTGTTCAGACCCCAGGCGGCCGAGACGTCCACGAAGCTGCCGTCCCCCTGGTTGGTGTAGAGCCCGAGCGACTGGGTGGAGCCGATGAGCAGGTCTTGGTAGCCGTTCCCGTCGACGTCACCGACCGACATGCCCATCGAGTAGGTCGTGCTCTCGCAGGCGCAGCCTCCGTCGTCGCGCTCCAGCTCGCCGGCCCTGTTCCAGTACAGCCTCGAGGGTCCGTACTCCGCCTGCAGGTCGTTGCTGACGTAGAGCTCGGGGGCTCCGTCGCGATCGAGATCGGTCCAGGCCGCGACCCAGCTCTTGTCCGCCCAGCCCTGGTCCAGCCCGATGCGGCTGGAGGCGTCCTCGAAGCCGCTCGAGGTCCTCTCGAGGAGCCAGTCGTGGAGGCTGGTGTACACGTACAGATCCAGGTCACCGTCGCCGTCGAGGTCCCCGGGCTGCAGCCCTCGACCGTTGCCGATCATGCTCCCGTCCAGGCCCGTGCTGGCCTGCTCGAAGCGCAGTCCGCCTCGGTTCAGCCACAGCTCGGGGGCGCCGTGCTCGCCTTGGACGAGCAGGTCCAGGAGCCCGTCGCCGTCCATGTCCCCGAGGCCGACCGCGGGCGCCACCGCCTCGCCCAGGAGCTGCGGGCTGCCCAGGCCGCGACCCAGGTTCTCCTGCACGGACACGCCGCCGCTTCGCAGTCCAATCAGGACGTCGTCGTCGCCGTCGCCGTCGAGGTCCGCGAGCGCGGTGTTGGAGCCGCTGTCGCGCCTGGGGTCCTCGTCCAGGGTGTCGACCAGCTGCCAAGCCTCGGCCTGGTCGGTCCATCCTGGGGCCGCGGAGGGGTCGCTGCACCGGGAGGCGACGGTGCGCGGCGGGGACGGCGCCGGGCTGTCCAGGCTGTCGAGGCCATCCTGGACGCAGGCGAGGGAGAGGAGCAACACCCCGGCAGCGTAGCTCGGGGGTGCTCGGGGCTGGCCCTGGCACGAAACCTGCGCCAGCCCGTCTGGCTCCGGGTCTCGCTCAACAGTTAGACGCGTGGATCCATGATCTTCGCCCTGCTCGCATCCGCCGCCGCCCAGGACATCAACACCGTCCTGCTGCCTGAGTTCACGCCCGAGAGCGTGTCCGACATCGCCGTCGGCTACATGGTCTACGACCAGCTCCGGCGCGAGCTGAACGCCCGCGGCGTCACCGTGATCGACGGTGATCAGCTGCGCGAGGTCGTCGGCACGGACGCGGACGACTGCGCGGA
>CALGIB010001030.1 GCA_937915955.1 uncultured Pseudomonadota bacterium | reverse complement strand
TAACGCGCTAGCTGGCCAATCACGCCGGAAACGACCGCGAGGCCGAGGACCTGATCGACCTGCACGGCCGAGCGCTGCGGGCGCTGCCCGACTGCGACCCGCGCTGGGGCCTGGCCTGGGTGCGTCGAGCGACGCTGTGCCAGGTCCGAAAGGACCTCTCGGGCATGGAGCTCTGGGCCCACCAGGCGCTCGAGGCCGCCCAGGAGCACGGCTGGCTCGAGGTCCAGGCCGCGGCGCGGCTGAAGCTCTCCGCGGCCCACCGCCTGCGCGGCCAGCTCAGCGAGGCCTGGAAGGAGGCCCAGCGCGCCGCCCGGATCGCCGAGCAGCTGGAGAGCCCAAGCCTGGCCCGCCGCGTGACCTACGAGAAGATCCAGGTCACCGCCCGGATGGGCCTGCTTCAGGACAGCCTGCGCCTGAGCGAGGCCTACCTGGCGGCCACGCTGGCGGGCCCACCCGAGGGGGCGTCGGTGGACGCCGACATCTGTCGCCTGAACATCGCCTGCTGCGAGCTGAGCCTGGGGGGCCGCCCCGAGGTCCTGCTGCAGCGGCCCGGTGGGGTGCTGGTGCGCATGGGCACGCCGGCGGCGCTGCTGGCTTGCGTAGCCGACCGCGAGGACAGCGAGGCCGAGGAGCTGCTGGACGTGCTGGAGGCCTCGCCCGTCACGGACAGCGACTTCGCCCGCTACGCCGGGCTGGCCGCCGAACGCTGCCCCCGACCCCGCCGACGAGCGCGCATCCTGAGCTATGCGGCGACACAGCGCCGCCGACTGGATGGACGATGATCTGCTTGCTGACCGCACTGGTCGCCTCGGCCGAGGCGGGCGAGATCGAGACCCTGAGCAGCGGCGAGCTGCGCTCCGTCGTGACACAGACTCCGGGCGCCGTGCTGGTCGCGGCCTGGACCGTCGAGGAGCTCCGCGAGGCAACACAGACTGTGGATGTCCAGGGTCTGAGTCTGGAGTCCATGGACAGGTCCCAGGGACGAGCCTGGCTCGAGGCCCGCAAGGACTGTGTCATGTTGGTCCAGCGACTCGACACAGACTCATGGCAGCTGGAGACCTTCGGCGACTGCCCGCGCCCCGCCCCGAGCGCGCCGAGCACCCCGAGGCCGAGCCCGTCTCCCGCGGTGAACCCGGAGATGGTGTGGCGTCCGAACGCTCGACCCCAGCTCCAGCTGGGCTTCCAGGCTGGCCTGACGGGCCTGTACGGCCTGCCGGTGCCGAGCGCCGGGCTGCACACCGGCGTGCAGTTCGGCAGCCCCTTCTCGCTCGGCGCCCGAGGCTTCGCCGAGGTCGCGGCGCTGCAGGTCCCGGATCACAGCCACGAGCTGGCCCAGGCGGGCGGGGAGCTGCTGCTGGAGTGGGAGAGGCCACGGAACAGCTTCCAGCTCTCGGCGGGGGCGCTGGTGTTCGACGATACGTCCTGGAGCTACGGCGGCGGTGAGCGCTCGCGCACGGGCCAGCGCTGGACCGCCGCGTTGGGCTGGCAGCACCCGAGCACCCTGCGCAACGACCCCTCGCGCAGAGGCCACGGGCTGCTCCTGCGGACTACCCTGGACCCCCGAGGGCTGCAGACGCTGAGCCTGCAGTGGACCTACGCCTGGGACTGGCGCCTCTGAGGAGCCTCAGAACTGGTAGACGCCCTCGACCCCGTACTGCATCGCCCAGAAGAACACGTCGGTCCCGTCCGTCTCGTAGAAGGGCGAGAAGCCCAGCACGCGCCCGGTCAGGCGCACGCCGAAGTGGTCCTTCCGGATCAGGGCGTCCAGGCCGGCGATGGCCGTGACGTCCATCTGGACGACGGGCTCGTGGTTGGGCGTGGTCTGGGTGTTGATGGGCGCCAGGTTGGCCGCCCAGGCCACGCCCGTGCCGCCGCGCAAGACCAGGTCCCAGGTGAAGCCCTGGGGCTGCCGGTGGGGGATGCGGAAGCCCGGCAGCATGTGCACGCTGTGGCGCAGCCGCATGTAGTCGCGTGAGGTGGCCTCGTCGCCCAGGTCCAGGCGCTCGAGGCCGAAGGGCGAGACGAAGCCCGCGATGTCGACGTAGATGAAGCGGGTCAGCCGACTGTCCAGTCCGATCATCAGGCCCACGGGGCCGGGCCCCTGGACGATGGAGGCCCCAGCGTGCAGGCGCACCTCGGGATCCAGCGAGGGGCGCGCGGCCTGGGCGGGTGTGGCCACCAAGGCGCAGACGACGAGGCCAAGGAAAGGCAGCAGCTTGCGGAACATGGTGTCAGGCCTCCGAGGCGGGCAACCTAGCCGTGAAAGAGGTGGTGTGCCACAGCGCTCAGGCCGTGAAGGTCGTGCACCTCGTTCTCGAGGCGGGGGATCTGGACGACGAAGCCGTCGGCGAAGAGCCGCACGTTCTCGACCAGCTCGCGCTCGGTGGCGGCCTGCTGCCGGAGCCGTCCGTGGGCGGCGCCGAGCCGCGCGACCAGGCTGGCGGCCGTTCGAGGCTCGAGATCGCCGGACAGGACCTGGGCGT
>CALGIB010001029.1 GCA_937915955.1 uncultured Pseudomonadota bacterium | reverse complement strand
GGCCGACCTTCAGGGCCCGCTCGGGCAGGACGCGGCCCGCCGCGCGGAGCAGATCGGCGGCGACGGCGGGGTCCTCGGTGCCGAGCACGTGGGCCATGACCTGCTCTTCGCGACCCGGGGTCAGCACCTCGATGAGCTGCCGCACGATGCGCCGCGGGCCCGGGTTGCGGTCGCGCTCGAGCAGCGCGATGAGCGTGCTGAGGTGGTCGCCCGGCAGGGTCTTCAGCAGCTCGACCAGCTCGGGCGGCGGGTGGTCGTGGGTGCCCTGGACGGACTCGACCATGCGCACCAGCGCGCGCGGGTCCACGAAGCCGGCCATCAGCCACGCGACCACGGCGGGGTCCCGCTGGCGCATGGAGTCGACGCGCCAGGCCAGGTCGATGGCGCGAGAGAGCTGCTGCTCGGCCAGCAGGAAGTCCCGGATCTCGCCCAGCAGGTGGCGGGCGTCCTGCAGGGTCATGGGGTCGACGGGGTCCTCGATCAGGCGCGTGACCTCGTCCACCAGGGCCATGCAGGCCTGGGGCAGGCGCGTGCTGGTCAGCTCGTCCCTCAGCGCGCCGAGCACCTGCTCGTCCTGCAGCACCCAAGCCACCGGCGCGGGCTTGCCGACCTCCGGCAGCGGCTGGTCGCGGTCTCGGGGCGGCGGCAGTCCGTGGGACTCGGACTCGTCGATGCTGTCCTCGAGCTCCTCCTCCTCCTCGGGCAGCACGCCCTCGACGGCCTGGATCTCGATGCTCTTGAAGCCGGCCTTCCAGAGCAGCGTCACCAGGTCGTCCTCCTGTTGGCGCACGCCGGTGAAGCGGATCGACAGGATCTCGAGCAGCCGCAGCAGCTCGTCCCAGTCGGTCTTCTTCTCCATGCGGAGCACGCGCACGCCGTCGCGGAACATGCGAAAGGCCAGGCTGCGCTCGCGGTCGCGCTCGAGGTACACGACCTCGCCCTCGAGCAAGAGCTCGAAGGGCTGCACCGAGAGCTCCAGCGCCCCGTAGGCCCGCGCGTAGTCGGTGGCGCGGTCCCGGAGGTCCTTGAGGAAGCCGGCGATGGCCTCGTTGCCCGGGTCGTAGAGCAAGAAGCTCCGGGCGGCGCGCGAGAGGGCCAAGAGGAATGCGTTGGCGGCTTTCCCCGCTGGGCTGCTGCCTACCGCGCGCTCGGTGGCCTGTTCCTGGAACTGCATCGTGCGGACACCCTATCGGGCTGCGACCTCGCAGGTCGAGGGCAGCGCGCTGATGTCGCCGTCGAAGGGCGAGCCCTGGCCGAAGCGGTGGGCGTTGACCCAGGTGATGGCGGAGCTCCACTCGGGGTTGGTGATGGTGTGGCCCTGCTCGTGCAGGCAGCGCACCACGAAGTGTCCGTCGCCGACCAGGTTGTCCTGCAGCGTGTCCGTGCCCGCCGAGAAGTCCACCAGCGCGAAGGAGCTGTTGGGCCACACGTCCTCGGCGCCGCCGCTCCAGAGCAGGGCGGGCAGGGTCCAGGAGGGGGTCTCGTAGGCGGCCACGAGCGAGTCCGAGATCACGACGTCCAGGTCGGCGCCGCCGGACATCTCGACGAAGCTCGACAAGGTGTCGGCGCGCTGGCTGGCCACCAGGGTCGTGAAGAGCGCGCCCCCGGAGAAACCCAGCGCGCTGAGCCGGCTCATGTCCGGCCCGTGGGCCTGGTAGGCGCAAGTGCGCAGGTCGTCGAAGAGCACCATGTCGTGGTCGGTGCTGCCCTCGACGTCCCACAGGAAGAACGTCTGGCCGAACTCGGTGCGCGTGGGGCTCTCGGGCAGGATCAGGATCGCGTCGTTGTCGTCGGCGACCTGCTGCAGGTTCAGCGCCGTGGCCATGTAGCCGGTGGGATCGGGCGTGCTGCCGGGGTCCATCAGCCCGTGGAAGAAGAAGACGACCTGGCTGTCGCTGCTGACGTCCTTGGGGACCAGGACGGTCACCGTCCGGGTCTCGCCCGAGGACGTGAACGTGGTCGTGCCGCTGGTGCTCATCTCCGGGCACTCGCCCGAGGACAGCTCGGCGAGCTCGGCCAGGCCCTCGGGCCAGGCGTCCTGGGCGCCCGAGTCGGTCGAGTCGCCGGCGGGGCCGGTGTCGTCCGGGTTCGTCTCGGGGCCGGTGCAGGCCAGGAGCATCAGCAGCATGGTCGGTTCCTCCGCGATGGGGCTATCGGATGGCTGACGGGCGTCAGCTAAGATCCGGTGACGGCGGCGAGAATAGCGTCTTGCGACCGGGCCCCGGACGGTGCATCTGGGAGAGATGACCATGGACTTCTCGCACGCACTTCGCGAGCACGGGCTGGCTCCGCTGCGCCGCGCTCGCACCGCCTGGCTGCAGGTCAACCTGGGCAAGCGCTGCAACCAGGCCTGCCGGCACTGCCACGTCGACGCCTCGCCGACGCGCACCGAGATGATGGACGGCGAGACCATCGACCGTGTGCTGGCGGTGCTCGAGGCGGACCCGGCGCTGGAGCTGCTGGACATCACCGGCGGCGCGCCCGAGCTGAGCCCGCACTTCCGCCGCCTGGTGCGAGGGGCCCGGGGCCTGGGCCGGCGCGTGCTGGATCGCTGCAACCTGACGATCCTGAGCGAGCCCGGGCAGCAGGACCTGGCCGGATTCCTGGCGGAGCAGGGGGTCGAGGTCGTGGCCAGCCTGCCCTGCTACAGCGAGGGCAACGTGGACGCGCAGCGCGGCCACGGCGTGTTCATGCGCAGCGTCGAGGGGCTGCGGGTGCTCAACGCGCTGGGCTATGGGACCGAGCGGGTGCTGAGCCTGGTCTACAACCCCGGCGGCGCCTCCCTGCCTCCGGCTCAACCGGGCCTGGAGCGGGACTACCGCGTGCGGCTGCGCGAGGACTTCGGCGTTGGGTTCACGAACCTGCTGACGCTGACGAACATGCCCATCGCGCGCTTCGCCAGCGACCTGTCCCGGCAGGGCAGGCACCAGGAGTACATGGAGCTGCTGCTGGGGGCCTTCAACCCGGCGACGGTCCCAGGGCTGATGTGCCGGCACCTGATCTCGGTGGGCTGGGACGGACAGCTCTACGACTGCGACTTCAACGCGATGCTGGACTTGCCGGTTGGGCACATCCGTGACCTCGAGACCGCGACGCTGGAGGGGCGGGGGATCCGGGTGGGCGCTCACTGCTTCGGGTGCACGGCGGGCGCGGGGAGCAGCTGCGGCGGAGCGCTGGCCTAGCAGGCTGAGAGCTCGCTGGTCGGCCCTGTTCATCAGCCTGCTAACGCTCGGGAGCCTCGCACGGGACGCTGGGGTCGAAGGCGGCGTTGCTGGTCA
>CALGIB010001028.1 GCA_937915955.1 uncultured Pseudomonadota bacterium | reverse complement strand
CCTGCATAGAGATCACCCGGCGGCTACCTCAGCGCCTCCGACCGTCGCTGATGGGTCACGCGCGGTCGGTCTTCGGCAGACTCACCGCGCAGGGTCGGCGTCCAGACCCTCGACCAGCCACTCCATCGCCCCGTCGAAGTGCTCGAACAGGCGCATCTTCAGCCCTTCGGGGCGGTAGAGGGAGAAGAAGAAGGTCAGCATCGCCCAGGCGAAGCCGTCCTGACCGACCAGCGCCAGCCGATCCGCGCCGACGGAGTCGCCGTACCGCGCGTAGTACCGGCGGGCGCCCAGCGACTGCGAGTTCATCCCGTCGACCACGATCAGCACGCGACCGGGCTGGGCCTGGGAGCGGAGCCAAGCCGCGCAGGCCTGGACCAGGGCGCGGGCGTCGTCCTCGACCTCGTCGTGCCCGGCCCGAGCCCGGTACACCGCGACGCCGGGCAGCGCCTCGTAGCCGGTGTAGGCGTCGGCCTCGTAGATGACCGGCCACGATGGATCCATGACGGGGTCATACCCCACGCGGACCGCGACATCGCTGTCGAGTTAGCTCCCCAGGATGTCGATCCAACTGCAACGCGAGGGTGGCCTGGCCGTCCTCAGCATCGACCGCCCCGAGCGGCGCAACGCCCTCGCCCAGCCCCACTGGCAGGCGCTGCGCGAGCACGGACGGGCGCTGGCCCAGGACCCCAGCCTGAGGGCCGTCATCGTGCACGGACGCGGCGGCCACTTCTGCGCCGGCATGGATCTTCGGCCCGACAACCCCATCGTGCCGAGGGTCGGCCAGGCGGTCTTCGAGCAAGACCGTGACGTGGCGCTGGAGATCATCCGGTGGTGGCCTGGAGCTGGCGCTGATGGCCGACATCCGAGTCGCCAGCACCGAGGCCTTCTTCAGCCTGCCCGAGACCCGCATCGGCATGATGCCGGACCTGGGCGGGAGCGTCCGGATGACCCGCCTCGTGGGCGCGGCCAACGCCGCCTGGCTGTCCCTGTCCGGCCGCCGCATCGACACCGACAAGGCCCTGAGCTGGGGCCTGGTGCAGGAGTCCTGCCCGCCCGGCCAGTCCCTCGCCGTGGCCCGGGCGCTGGTGGCCGACATCTGCAAGGGGGCCCCCAAGGCCACGCGCCTGGCCGTCGAGGCCATCCGGCAGGCCGCGATCCTGCCCTTGGATCAAGCGCTGGAGCTCGAGACCCAGCGCGGCGCCGACGCGCTCGTCTCCGGCGAGGCGCCCATCGGCCTGGCCGCGTTCGCCGAGCGCAAGGCACCCCGTTGGACCTGAGCTCCAAGCAGGGGATCACGCTCGGCCGGCTCTTCGCCGTGCTGGCCTCGGGCCTGGCCCTGGTGCTGATCTCGCCCCCTGTCGGCCTGCACTTCCTCCACTGGATCGTCTTCCTGCCGCTGTTCTGGGCGCTGCGCCCGGGGGACAACAAGGGCAACGCCATCCTGGGCTACCTGGCCGGCTTCGTCGCCGTGCACAGCCTGTTCTTCTGGCTGACCGAGAGCGTCGTGCGCTTCTCGAACATCCCGCCCTGGCTGGCCGTGCAGCTCGTCGTGCTCTTCGCCTTCGGCTTCGGCGCGCCCTACGCCATCGTCTTCGGCGCCGTCCACCCCATCCGCAAGCGCCTGGGGGCCGCCTGGATCTTCCTGGTCCCGGCGCTGCAGGTCTCGATCGAGTTCCTCGGCCCGGCGCTCTTCCCCTACTACCACGGGGTCTCCCAGTACAAGACCGCCTGGACCTGGCAGCTGGCCAGCGTCACCGGCGTCACCGGCGTCAGCTACCTGATCTTCCTGACGAACTGCGCGCTAGCCGAGGTCCTGTACCGAAAGCAGGAGGGCCGCGAGATGCCCTGGGTCCCCCTCGGGCTGGCCCTGAGCCTGTTCCTGGGCAACATCGGCTTCGGCGCCTGGCGCACGGAGAAGGTGGACGCCGAGGTCGCGACCTGGCCGCGCCTCAAGGTCAGCCAGCTGCAGCAAGGCATCACCATGGAAGAGCGCATGCGCTCTACGCCGAGGGCCGCGATGCTCAGCTGGTACGAGCTGTCCAACCGCCTGGTCGGCCAGGACCTGGACCTGCTGGTCTGGCCCGAGGGCGCCACGCCCTACGACCCCCGGGCGCTGCGGGTCGGACAGCTCATGACCAACCTGGCCACCAACCTGAAGTCCCCCATCGTCTTCGGCGGCGGCTTCGCCGAGCAGAAGGTCGACCCGGTCACCGGGCGCAAGTACGTCGAGCAGCGCAACAGCATCTACCTTGTCAGCGAGCAAGGCGAGCTGACCCAGCGCTACGACAAGATGGTGCCCCTGCCCTTCGGCGAGTACCTGCCGTTCGCCGACCTCTTCCCCATCCTGAAGGAGTGGATCAAGGGCCCGGGAGACTTCCAGGCCGGGACCGTGCCCGTGCACTTCGAGATCGAGGGGCCCGAGGGCACCATGAACTTCATGACGCCCATCTGCTACGAGGCCATCCTCGCGCCCTTCGTCCGCGAAAACATGTCGGACACCCAGCTCTTCGTGAACGTCACCAACGACGGCTGGTTCGGCGACACCGCCGCACCTCACCAGCACGCGATGCTCTCGGCGGTCCGCAGCGTCGAGCTCGGCGTGCCCATGGTCCGGCACGCCTACACCGGCATCTCCATGCACGTCTCGCCCACGGGACACTGGGACAACGAGACCGAGCCC
>CALGIB010001027.1 GCA_937915955.1 uncultured Pseudomonadota bacterium | reverse complement strand
CGAGACCAACCCCCGCTACCTGATCGACGCCGGGCAGGTGAACGTGCAGATCGGAATTTGTCCCGTGAAGCCGGCGGAATTTGTTATCTTCAACATCGGTCAGTGGGACGGTGGTGCCCTAATCGAGGACTAGGCTCCACTGACTGTGAACCCCCCGGACTGACTTCCACCGCAGTCAGGGACAACCTAGAGGACAACCCAAATGCCTACCGAAGAGCTGTTCGGCGCCTACCACTTCCTTCTGGAAATCCAGGGCGTCATCAACGACACGAAGGTGATCGTCGGCGGCTTCAAGTCCGTCAGCGGCATGGACTCCGAGACCGAGATCATCGAGTTCAAGCAGGGTAACGACAAGGTCGTTCGCAAGAAGCCAGGTCGCACCACCTACGCGAACATCGTGCTCGAGCGCGGCTACACGGCCAGTGATGACCTGTGGCAGTGGCGCAAGAACATCGAGGACGGAAAGATCGACCGGCGTGCCGGCTCGGTCATCATCCTCGACCAGGACGGCGAGACCGAGGTCGCCCGGTACAACTTCTACCAGGGCTGGCCCTGCAAGTGGTACGTGCCGGACATGGACTCCGACACCTCCGGCATGGCGATCGAGAAGCTCGAGATCGCTGTCGAGAAGATCGAGCGCGCGTAGCTCCTTCCCTTTCCTCGACTGATGTAGCTGCACTTCTAGAAGTAGCGGAGAGCGTCCAGCGTGTCTGAGTTCAAGACCGAATACGACTTCATCCTCCCGAGGGGCTTCGTCGACAGCGACGGAAATATCCATCGGGAGGGCGTGATGAGACTGGCTACGGCCAAGGACGAGATCGTCCCTTTGAACGACATGCGCGTTCAGAGAAACCGGGCCTACCTCATCATCGTCCTGCTCAGCAGGGTGATCACCCGACTCGGGACCTTGAGCGAGGTCAATACAGGGAACATCGAAAACCTGTACGCCGGCGACCTTCGTTTCCTCGAAGAGATGTACAACCGCATCAACGAGGACGAGGCAGTGGTTCGCGTGGCCTGCCCCGAGTGCGGCGCCCGCTTCGATAGGGAGTTCGGCCGCCTGGGGGAATAGTGAGCTACCCCCTCGAGAATATTCTCAAGGAGGTAGCGTTCATCGCCTACCACTTCCACTGGGATCGAGAGTCCTTGCTCCAGCTGTCGCACAAAGAGCGACACAACTGGGTCAAGGAGATCTCTCGTATCAACGAGAAGATCAACTCGCGCTAGCGGTGTCGCTTGTGTGACGCTCGACCTGTCGCGGCTCTTGAGTCGCGGCAGGTTGGCCGCACGCGGCTGCCTGTGGTCCGAGCCTTCCTGAACTTCCCACCGTGGTGAGGGCGATGAAGCCCGGCATCTCCGTACAGCACACTGCGCTGCCGACCCGTCGCTTCGGGCGGGTGCGCTGTGACGTGGCGGGCATCATCGGCTTCGTGCCGACGACGCGCTGGCCCCGTGGGGCTGCCGTGGGTGATGTCCTCGAGCTCGTGCTCCGACGCAACGTCGAGCTCATCGAGCACCCGCTGCGCGACCTCTTCGATCCAGCCGCACGGCGGGCCACGCAGGCCTTCTTCGACAACGGCGGTGACCTGCTCCACCTCTTCGGCGTCTGCGTCGAGGATGAGCGAGAGCTGCACGCCCCCACCAGCGCGCTCGGCGTGCTGGGCCAGCTCCTCGAGACCCTGCGCGGGAACGAGGACATCGCGCTGCTCGCCTGTCCGGCGGCGGCGTACATGCGCTTCGACATCTCCAGCACAGGTCGGGTTTCGGGGCACGCAGACGCGCTGTACCGTGAGCTCCTGAGCCACTGCTTGGAGATGACCAATCGCTTCCTCATCATCGACGCCCCGAAGGGCCTGCACGGCGCGGGTCTGGTGTCGTGGGTGCAGGACTTCCGCAAGGAGGGCCTGGAGCCCTTCGGCTACGGCGCCGTCTACTACCCGTGGCTGCGCCAGCGGGACGAGCTCTTCCCGCCCTCCGGCGCGATGATGGGGCTCTACGCTCGGACGGAGCGGGATCACGACCCCTTCGGGGTGGTCTGGCCGCCGGCCAACATCCCCTTGCGCGGCGTCACCCACCCCGAGCTGGATCTCGAGTGGGGCGAGGCCAGCGAGCTGGCGGCGCTGGCGATCAACCCCGTCGTCTGCCAGCCCAACCGGGGCGTCATCGTCCTGGGCGCCCGCACGCTGTCGAAGGATCCCCGCTGGGAGTTCATCAACGCACGACGCATCGTGTCGCTGATCGCCGAGCAGCTCCGGCGGGACAACGAGTGGGTCGTCTTCGAGCGGAACGATCCCAACATCTGGAAGATCCTGGAGCGGGACGTGCGCGCCCGCCTGGATGAGTTCTGGGAGCGGGGCATGCTCACGGGCGCTGCTGCGGGCCGTGACTACGAAGTGCGCTGCGACGTAGAGACCAACTCCAAGGAAGACCGCGAGGCAGGCCGGCTGAACGTGCTGGTCCGCGTCCGTCCCATCACCACCACCGAACACATCACCATCGACCTGCGCTTGTCCGCAGCCGACGGCGTGTAGGAGGCCGGCATGTCCGAGCGAAACATCGTCGATCCCGAGGGCAACTTCATCTTCGAGCTGGAAGTCGACGGGATCACCATCGCCCAGTTCATGGAGTGCAGCGGCCTCAAGACCACCACGCAGGTCTTCGAGCTGGAGGAGGGGGGTGTGAACCATCGCGTCCACAAGCTCCCAGGCCAGTCCCGCTGGGAGAACGTGGTGCTGCGCTACGGGGTGACCAGTGACACCTCTCTGCTCGAATGGCGAAACGAGATCCTGGAGGACGGGTTCACCAAGCGCCGCAACGGCGCGGTCGTGATGAAGAACAACCAGATGGAAGAGGTCCGCCGCTACAGCTTCAAGAACGCGTGGCCCGTCAGCTACGAGGGCCCGTCCTTCGTGGCCAACGGCGCCGAGCTCGCGGTCGAGATGATCGAGCTCGCGCACCACGGCATCACCGTCCAGCACTCGGGGTAGTCGATGTCACGGCCTGCCATCGGATCACGTCTTGTCGAGCGCCTGGAGTCGCGCAAGGCCCGGCGTCCGCGCGTCGGCCTGACCCCTGCGTTCTATGCCCGCTTCGGTCTGGCCGACCCCTGGCTCGATCTGCCTTCCGACGCCGGCGCGGAGCAGGCGGGCGAGCACTTCAGCTTCCTCTCCGGCAAGCGCTACTACCGGGCGATGCGCCGACTGGCTTTCTCGCGCTGGCGTCGGGAGCAGCGGCTCAAGCGCTTCGAGCAGAACCGCCCCGGCTTGCGCACGATGTCTCGCAAGGGGTTCCCGGGCGAGGCCAAGCCCCGCGTGTCCTGGAACCTGGCCTTGCCCAGCTCGGACCTGATCCTGCCCGATCCGGTCGAGGCGGCTCCTGCGGCAGGAGGCGAGCAGCGCGACAGCCTGGGCGGTTGGGCCCAGCCGCGCCTCACCGGTCCGACGACCCGGACCGTCGGCTGGGGCTCCCGGAGCAGCCGCCCCGCTCTCGTCGCCCAGACGCCGTCGACGGAGCACGAGGCCTCCGGACAGGCCCTCGTCAGAGGCGCTGTCCGCCACATCAGCGTTGGCGCCAAGCGCCTGGTCACCGCCACCCGCGCGCCGAGCGATGACCGCCCGACGGACCGGGTGGGGCGCCGCCTGCAGCAGGTCGCCGTGTCCCGGGATCCGCTCCAGAAGGCGCTCGACGAGGCGGCCCCTCGCCTGAGCCCGCGCACGCGCCGGCAGGTCGACCGCGTCCTGAGGCAGACCGAGGTCCTGGACGAGCCGGCCCGCGTCATCGAGGTCCGCCGTGTCCTGCGCCGGGTAGCGGGCGCTCGGGTCGTGCGACAGATCGTCGAGGACGCGCCGATCTCGGACGCGTCGTCCCGGCCGACCCAGGTCGCTCGTGGTCGGGCCGCTCCGATCCAGCAGCGGCGGGGGCTGCGCCCGATCCTGGGCCACTCGCCCTCGATGAGCGTGGTCGAGCACGAGGCGCCGGACGAGGCGGTGCAGACCACCAGCCCCGCCTTCAAGCGCAAGCTCACGGGCGTCAAGGCTCGCTCGCTGTCCTCCTCGCCGGTGGTGGGCGTGGCGTCCACCGCTCGCGTGGTCCGCACCGCCTCTGGCGCCTACACCCGCGCCGAGGGGCTGCACACCCAAGCAGGTCCTACCCGCGCGACCCGCGTGGTCCGCACCGCCTCCGGTGCCTTCGTGGGTGCTCAGGTCGCGCGCGCACCCTCCGCGGACACCCAGGCCAGCGGCACGCACCGGACCCGCGCCAGCGACACGGCCGCGAGCGGGACACACCGGACCCGCGCCTCGACGACCTCGTCCAGCGGAACGCATCGGACCGCCAGCGACTCACCCTCCGCCAGCCGGGCCCACCGTACCGGCGCGCGCCAGGATCGGGGCGCGTCCCTGGTTCGTACGGCCAGCGGCGAGTGGGTCCCGACCACCAGCGTGGTCACCGCGGCCACCGCCCATGCCGCGTCCAGGGCCTTCCGGACCCGCGGCTCGCAGCGGACCCCGGCTCGCACGGCCAGCGC
>CALGIB010001026.1 GCA_937915955.1 uncultured Pseudomonadota bacterium | reverse complement strand
CGTCGAGGTGGCGGCCGAGCTGGCCGATCCGGGCGCCGAGCGGCTCTCCGAGCAGGTCCTGGTGCGCACCGAGACGGGCTGGCGGACGCGCTGACAGATTGTCGGCCTGGGCCCGGGCCGGATCGGGGTGCTGGAGACAGGCTGTCGAGATCACCCCCGGAGATCGCTGGAACCGGGCTGGCACGGGGCTTGCTTAGTCCTGGGTGCAGGCAACCCGCCGCCCCCGCGACAACGAAGACACACGCATGGGAACCTCTCTCACGTCTCCACAGGGAACGCGCGAGGGGCGGCGGAGTTGCTGGCCATCTGGGCGCGGCGCAGAGCACGGGCCGGGCCTACCGTGGAATCCGGTACACCGTCGTCGTCGTGTCCTTGCCGCGCACGCTGCCCACGGCCTCGAAGGTCTCCGCCACGTAGGCGTCCAGCGCCTCGTCCGTGATGTCGGCGTAGCCATCGATGCTCCGCACGCCGACCAGGTAGGGCAGCGCACCCCGGCCCAAGCAGCGCTGCCGGAGCTGCGAGATGGCCTCGGCGGGCGTGGCCTGACCCGGCGCCGGACCCGAGCAGCGCGAGCGCTCGGCGTGGAAGGCCGCCACCTGGGAGTTCGTGACGATGCCGCCGCCGGCGCCGAACTCGCTCAGCACGAGCTCGCCGATCAGGCGCTCGTGTAGGCCCTGGTCGGCCGGGGCGCCGCGGGTCCACTGGGGGCGCATGCCGCCCTCGGCCAGGGCCCAGCCCAGCCAGCACACCGGAACGATCGCCAGAAGCCCCAGCGGCCAGCGCGGCCAGGTCGCCGGCAGCTTGTGGCTCAGCGCCCGCTCCAGCGTCACCAAGACCGAGGCCAGGCCTCGCAGGACCGTGATGAACACCAGCGGCTGGGCGTAGTAGCGGTAGCGCTGGGGCGCTCGCACGGCCTCCAGCAGGGCCAGCGGCGCCATCAGCGCGAGCAGCAACAGGCCCGTCCGCCAGTCCACCGCCCAGCGGCGCGCCGACCTCCGCTGCGGCGGCAGGCCGAAGCCGACCAGCCCGACCCAGAACAGGAGCAGGCAAGGCCCCCAGGGGAGGCCCGCGTCCCTCAGCGGGGCCAGGGACTGCTGGACGGCCAGCGTCAGGCCGCTGCTGAGCGCCTCGCCGACGATGCTCAGCGCGTTCGCGCCGAACGAGGAGGCCTCGACGCTCTGGTCGTCCAGGCCTGAGGCCGCGCCCGTCGAATAGACGCTCGCGATCTGGTCCAGGCCGATGGCGGGGTAGCGCCACATCAGCGCGCGGAAGCTCAGCCAGCCGGTCGCGAGCGCCATGATCGGGGCCCCGAACCGCCGCTTCCAGTCGCCCTCGGCCAGGGCCAGGGCCAGCGCGCAGGGGATGGGGAACAGGATGCCCAGGTAGTGCGTGGCCATCACCAGGCCGATGGCCAGGCCAGTCAGCGGCACGGCCCACCAGCCTCGGCTCACGCCCAGCCAGGTCGCGACGAAGAGCAGGGCGGTGGTCAGCCCGAAGCTGGGGTCCACGCCGTAGAGCGAGGCCGCCTGGATGAGCCAGGGGCTCGCCGCGGTGAGCAGCCCGGCCCCCAGGCCCACCCCGCGTCCGCCGAGCTCGCGGCCCAGGAAGTACACGACGCAGCCCAGCGCGAGGCCCGCGAGGTGGTTGACCAGGTGGCCTCCGAAGACGACGTCCACGTCCCTCCAGGCGCTGACCAGCCAGGTGAGCAGGCCGAAGACCGGCAGGCGGTTGATGTCGGGCTCACCCCCCTCCATCAGGGCGCGGGCGTTCGCCGCCCAGTTGCCGGCGTCGGGGCCGAACAGCACGAAGTCGCCTGGCGCGCCCCAGGTCCACTGGTCCTGGGGCACCCAGTCCAGGCCCAGGATGGCGGGCTCGCTCTGCCCTCGCACCCAGGCCGCCAGGCGCAGCCGCAGGATCAGGCCCAGGGCGACCAGGTCGAAGGCCCAGCCCAGGAGGCGGCGAGCCCAGAGGTCCAGCTTGGCGCGGTCTATCGGAGCCTCCAGACGCTGTAGCGGCCGGCCTCGAAGAGCAGGACGCCGTCGGCCAGCAGCAGCTCGTCCAGCTGATCCTCGGGCTCCTCGAACTGCCGGCGGAAGGTGGCCGCGTCCAGGAAGGGGTAGCTCTTCTGGAGGAAGTTCACCCGCCCGGCGAGCACGTGGGTGGCCCCCGCCTCGCGCAGCCGCTGCAGGCTCTGTTCGCCCTCGACATAGAGCAGGTGACGGGTGGGCACGTGATCCTCGACGCTGCCCAGCAGGAAGCGTCGCTCCAGCGGCTCCAGCGGCCAGGCGTTCAGCACCGCCACCACGGCGTCCTCGGGCAGGTGCTCGTTCACGAAGACCGCGGCCTCGTAGCCGGGCAGGGACTTGACCCGGAAGGCCTCGGGATCGGCCGAGCCCACCGCCACCGGGGCGGCCTGGGACACCGCGGCGAGGTGGGGGCCCAGGTTCGAGGGCAGGCTGACTAGCCAGGCCAGCCCCAGCGCGCCCAGGCCCCAGCGAGGCAAACACGCCGCGCCCAGCCCCGCGGTCACGGCGAGCAGGGGCAGGCTCGGGAGCAGGTAGCGCAGCCAGTGCGGCCCCAGCGCCCAGCCCAGGCCGCCCAGCAGGGACAGGCCCAGGAAGGCCCGCGCCATCGGGCGCTTCGTCACCGCGGCGTAGACCGCGGCGGGCGCCGTCAGGAGCAGCAGCGGCGAGATTCGGCCGAGGAAGGTGTAGTCGGTGGTCGAGGCGTACACCGTCGCGTTCCAGGGCAGCAGGAGCAGGTCCAGCGGCCCTCGGCCCATGCCGTAGCGCTCGGCGTAGACGAACTCGAAGCGGCCTGCGGCCTCCCAGCCGGCGTAGGGGAACAAGGGGTGCAGCCCATGCAGGGCGTTGTTTGCCCACCAGGGGAGCAGCCAGGCCAGGGCGGCGCCGCTGAGCAGCGCCAGCTCGCCGATGGCCTTGGGGCGGGAGCGCCAGTACAGCAGGTAGGCGCCGAGCACGACGGGGGCCGCGGTGTACTTGGTGGCCAGCGCCAGGCCCGCGAAGGCCGCCAGACGCCAGCGCTGCTCGCTCAGCGCGGCCTCGACCGCGAGCAGGCCCAGCAGGGCCGCGGGCAGGTTGTTGTAGGCCAGGCCCAGCTCCCGCAGCACGCTGTAGCTGCCGATCAAGGACAGCAGCGCGACCAGCCCTCCCTGGACCCCCGCGTGCCTGCGCGCCAGGGCCTCGACGCGATGGAGCAGCGCCAGGCCCAGGCCCAGGTGCAGGAGCTTCGGGCCGGCGGCGCCGCCCAGCGCCATGGCCACGGCGTAGACCATGTGCAGGGGGTGCGGGCGGCCCGCGTTGGGCTGCAGGGGGCCGGGCTCGACGCCCCAGCTGAGGAGCTGTCGAGGCAGCGCCAGGTGCTGGTAGACCTCGTCCGTGTCCACGGGCGGAGCCAGGGCCACGAGCACCCCCACGATGGCCACCGGGAGCAGCAGCGCCCAGACGTGCGCGGGGGTCCTCGAGCGCTGGAGCTCGGGTCGGAGGAGCCAGCCCAGCGCTCCCGCGCAGCCCACGCCGACCAGCACCAGGGGCTGATGGAGCAGGCTCACGGGCAGCAGGACCGTGCCCAGCACGCCCAACCCCAGCGCCACCGCCTGCACGGGATCCGCCTTGCGCAGGAGCGCCGCGCCCAGGCCGCCCGCGGACAGGGCGACCGTCAGCGCGGCCACGAAGCCACGCAGCGCCACCTGGGCGGCCAAGGACCGGGCCGCCTCGGCCTCGGGGACCAGGGTGACCGCCAGCGCCAGCGCCAGGGTCACGGCCGCCAGGATGTGGGCGCGCAGTGGCATGAGCCGGGAGTATCGCGTAGGCTGGTGTCCGAGCGGGACGGGCGCTCACGGGCTGCCAGGAATCCGACATAGAGGGGAGTGGAATGAAGAACGCAGAGCGTCTGACCCATAGGTTGCGCAACCTGCTCACGGTCGTGCAGGTGACGGCCGACGGCCACGCGGGCGATGACTACTCGCTCATCTCCGAGGCCTCTCGAGAGGCCGCGGTCGTGCTCCGAGAGCTCGAGCGCGAGCTGGATGATCGAGGCCCGGTCGTGCCCGTTCGGGTCGCCGAGGAGGCTGCGTGTCGCCTGGCTCGACCGCGCCCACCCCTGGACCCGCCGGCGGAGGCCTCTACTCGATCCGGGTGAGCGCGATCTCCAGGTCGGGCTCGGGCTGTCCTTCCTCGGCGAAGTCGCCGCCGATCAGGCCACGGGCACCCCAGTCCACCACCAGCACCTCGCCGTCCTGGAGTGGCCGGTCCAGCTCGAAGCTGAGGGTGAAGGGCAGCTCGCAGGCTCCCAGGTCGGGGCAGCCGGTGGCGCTGGCGTAGTGCGTGAACGTGATGGCCCGATCACCGAGCTCATCCGGCACCAGGTCGTAGCCCTGTCGGCTGGCCTCCTGGCCGTCCTCGAGCAGCGTGACGACCAGCTGCAGCGGCTGGGTCTCGATGGGGGCCGCGGTGTCCCCGGTGTCGGGCTGGGCCTGGTCCGGGACCTGCAGCTGGACCGCGTCGACGGACACCTCGAGCCGCAGCCCGCCCCAGTATTCCTGGGGGAGGCCGCCGGTGGTCGCCAGCAGCAGCCCCTCGTCGTGGGCCTGCTCCGGGGCCTCCAGGGTGAACCGCTGGGCGTCCAGGTCCGCGGCCTGCTCCCAGCTGCCGTAGTAGGGCGGGCTGGTGGCGACGGTGATGAGGGTGGCCGCGGCCAGGATCGAGGCGGCGGCGAGCTGCTTGCGGGTCATGGTGTCTCCTGACCCCACAGCTATGCAGCGCGCGTGCCAGCTGCACAAGTGTGCGGGATCACGGGATGTGGCGGAACGCTCCGAGGTGGATCACGACTCCGAGGTCAGGCCCTCTTCGGCGCGCTCCCAGTCCCGCTCCGCCTCCGCGAAGGCCGCGCGAGCCCGCTCCAGCGACGCTCGGGCCTCGACCGAGTGGCCGTCGGTCAGCGCCGACCAGGTCCTGGCCAGGTTGCGCTCGCCCCCGGACAGGGCCCCGAAGTAGCTGGCGAAGACGCCCATCCCGTGGCGGGCGACGAAGCGCCCTCGGGCCTCGACGATGGGGTCGAGCAGGCCCTCCTGGATGCTGTCGATCTCCTCGCGCAGCAGCGGCACGTCCTCGTCCATGGGCAGCTCGGCGATGTCCTCGGCGAGCTTGTCCAGGCGGGCGCGGGCCTGCCGCACATGGACCAGGAAGTCCACCAGGTCGTCGCGGTGCTCGTCCCCGGCGCCGCTGTTCTCCTGGTGCTCGATGCGTCGGGCCAGCAGGGCGCCCGCCGTGATCATGCCGACGCCGGCCGCCCAGCCGAAGCCGCCCACCCACCACCAGTCCTGCAGCCGCTTCATCGGAGCCGGCAGCTTGGCCCTCAGGGGCGCGCCGCTCTCGGCCGAGGCCCAGAGCGCCTGCCGGTACTCGACGTGCTGCGCGCCGTTGCGGGCGCCGCCCGCCGAGGCCACCGCGAGGCCGCCGAGCAGGAGCGCGTAGGCCAGGATCTTGATGGGCTTCATCCGCCACCTCCCGTCACCATCCGGAAGATCGACCAGGCCAGCTGGGTCAACGCCTCACCCACGATGAGGCCCGCCGCGAAGGGCACCAGCTTCTTGCCGATGAAGGCCCGGCCGCCCCACCTCTCGAGCCCCATGGCGACGACGCAGCCGACGCCGTAGGCCAGCGTGATCGAGAAGGGCAGGTACATGGCCAGGCCGACCAGCACCGCGACTCCGCCCAGGGGGAAGAAGCTCAGGGCCCCGCCGATGACCGCGCCGCCGAAGTACTTGTCGACGGCGGCGTCGCTGTCGCGGAGCGCCTCGATCATGCCCTGGAGCGCGCCCGCCTGAGGAGCCAGCAGGCAGTCCGCCGTCTCCTGGATGCAGGCGGTGGACTGGGGTCCGAAGCCGGGGGTGCCGTCACCGGGCATCTCCCAGAGCAGGAAGAGCACGCCGATGGCCACCAGCGGCCCCAGCCAGCAGAGCAGCAGCTGAGCGATCTGCTGGCTGCGCGGGGTCGCGCCGACCAGGTGGCCGGTCTTGAGGTCGCTCATCATGTCTGCGCACTGGTTCGTCGCGATGCAGACGGACACGCCGATCAGGATGGCCGCGGTGACGTTTCCGTCGGTCAGGAAGTACATCAGCGTGACGGCGATGAGCGCCAGGCCCGACAGCGGCGAGATGTCCGTGTGGCCCGTGGCGGTCGCCACGATGACGCCGGCCAGGGCCAGCCAGAGGGCCCCGACCACCGCGATGAGCAGGCTGTGCGCCAGGCCCAGGCCCGAGGCCATGCTGGCCCCGATGAAGAGCAGCACGAAGGCGCCGGCCGCGCCGCCGAGCAGGACCCTGGGGTTGACCTCCTCGGGCGAGCTGCCGCTCTCCTTGGCCAGCTTCGCGGCGGCCTGCAGCGACTGGAAGGCGCCCTTGACCGCGGGCAGCGCGCTGACGACGCCCGCGAGCGCGCCGCCGATGAGCATGCCGATGCCCAGCGGGCGCAGCATCTGGGAGTAGACCTCGCCCGCCTGCCAGCCGGCCACGAGCCCAGCGTCCATCGCCGCGGGGGCCTCGACCCAGCCCGCGCCGACCGCGATCGGCGTGATGACCCACCAGGCCAGGATGCCGCCCATCGCGAAGGGCAGGCCGCCCTTGCCCGAGAGCAGCCCGGCGCCGAAGTTGGCCGCGGAGATGTAGAGCGCCACGGGCAGCCAGGGAGGCAGGTCGAGGGCCAGGCCCAGGTCCAGCTCCTCGGGCACCATGCCCAGGTTCACCAGAACCGTCAGGCCCAGGGCCAGCGAGGCGCCGACCAGCAGCAGGATGCCCTGGGACAGGCCCTCGCCGGGGCTGCGCAGCAGTGTCGCCACGGCCGTGCCGCTGGGGAAGCGCAGGCGCTCGAACTCGATCATCTGCTTGCGCAGCGGGATGATCAGCACGATGCCCATCAGGCTGCCGGCGATGGCCGAGAAGATCAGGGGCCCGATCGGGAAGTCGCGCAGCGAGGCGTCGTCGACGCTCAGCAGCAGCAGCGCTGGCAGCGTGAAGACCACCCCCGCCGAGGCGGTGTTGATGCCCGAGGCCACCGTCTGGTTGATGTTGTTCTCGACGATGGACTTCCGCCGCAGCGCGCCGCGGAGGAAGGTGAAGCCGACGATCGCCGCGACGGTCGAGCCGCCCAGGCCGAAGCCCAGCTTCAGCGCGATGTAGACGAACGCCGCCGTCATCAACACGCCCTGGACCACGCCCAGCGCGATGCCCGGGAACGACAGCTCGGGGTAGGGACGAGTGCTCATGGGCGCGGAGCCTATCAGCCCTCAGACGCCCAGCAGCTGGATCGCGAGACCGGAGGCGGCGATGGCCCCGCCGGCGAGGAGGTTGGCGTAGCGCTCGAGCCCCCTGTGGTGGACCTGGCCCAGCCCCATCCAGCCCAGGCCGGCCAGGATCATCATCGCGGCGATGGTCACGCCCCCGAACAGCGCGGCGACCCCGACCACCAGGCCCCAGGAGTGCTGCATGGCGGGGGCCATGAGCAGGGGGATCAGCGGCTCACACGGGCCCAGGGCGAAGACGATGAAGACCGTCCACACCGTCACGATCCGGCTCGGGTGCAGGTGCTCGTG
>CALGIB010001025.1 GCA_937915955.1 uncultured Pseudomonadota bacterium | reverse complement strand
TCCCGACGTTGGCGATGGCGTTGAAGGCGCCGACGTGGTCGGTCGTGTCGGCATCGATCCAGCGCGTCCCGTCCGGGAGCCCCTCGAGTTCCCCCCAGGCGAGCGGGTTCGCCGGATCGAAGGGGTTGCTGCCAGCGCTCAACGCGGCCCGGGTGACCCCAATGTGGTAGTCGAGGTTGGTCCCGACGAAGTTCTCGATGAAGAGGTTGAAGTTGTCCGACAGCTCCTCCTGCTCCTCCTGCATCGAACAGGAGTCGTCGACGACGAAGAGAATGTCCGACGCCAGAACGGTCCGCTGCTGGAAGTCGTCGACCCAGCCGGTCGGTCCGAGTGCGTCCGGCTGCTCGTGGATCACCGGCTGCTCGTAGATCTGCCGAAGCTCGGTGTCCGAGCAGCCGCCCAAGACGACTGGCAGAATAAGCCCCATCGCCGCCAGGAATCGCCTTTGGCTGCCCATCGAACCTCCGCGTCCCCCCATTGCCGCGGCATCATAGACCAGCGAAAACGGAGCCATGCAAGGAAGCGGAGCGCCGCCCGAGCCCCCGCGAAGCCCCCCCGACGCACCTCGCCTCGAGGACGCCGCAGGGGACGGCGACGCCTCGAGCGGGATCCACGATGCCGAGCGGGCGGAGGCTCACGGTCGGGCTCGCGGCCGGCTCCTTCGAGCAGCGGTCTCCATGAGCGCCATCACGATGGTCTCTCGGGTCCTGGGCCTCGTGCGCGAACAGGTCCGCGCTCACTTCCTCGGCACGAGCATGGCCTCGGACGCGTTCGGCCTGGCCTTCCAGATCCCCAACCTGCTCCGCCGCCTTGTCGCCGAGGGCGCGATGAGCGCCGGCTTCATTCCGGTCTTGAGCGAGGAGCGGGCCCGTCGCGGCGACGAGGCCGCCTTCACCTTCGCGCGCCGCTTCCTCAACCTGAGCCTGCTGGCACTGACGATCGTCTCGGCACTCGGCGTCCTGGGCGCCGGCGCCATCGTCGGCCTCTTCGCCGCCCTGTCTGGCTCGACGATCGATCCCGAGGCGAAGGAACTGACGGTCTCCCTGACCAGGTGGATGTTCCCCTACATCGCACTGGTGTCCTGGGCCGCCATCCTGCAGGGCGTCCTGAACACCTGGCGGATCTTCTGGGTAAGCGCGTTCACCGCCGTTCTGCTCAACGCAGCCATCATTGCCGCCGCCGTCGGACTGGCGCCGCGGCTGGATCAGGACGCCTACGGCTTCGCCTTCGGCGTGCTCCTGGGGGGCCTGCTGCAGCTTGGCTTCCAGGTCCCCTACGTATTTCGCCTCGGGTTCCGCTGGAAGCCAGACTTCCATCCGGGTCCGGGGGTCCGACGCGCGCTCTGGCTTCTTCTCCCCACGCTCTTTGGCGCCGGGGTCTACCAGGTCAACGTGCTGATCTCCCAGGCCATTGCCTGGGGCCTCGGCCCCGGAGCGGTCTCCTCGCTCCAGTATTCCTCCCGGCTGCTCGAGCTGACCCTCGGTGTATTCGCGGTCGCTCTGTCCACCGTGGTCCTGCCGAGCCTCGCTGAGGACGTCGCGAAAGGAGCGCTGGACCGTGTCCACGACACCATCGGCTACGCGGTCCGGCTTAGCTGCTTCGTCTGCTTCCCCGTCACCGCAATGCTGATGCTCCTCGGAGACGAGACGGCATCCCTCCTGTTCCAGCGGGGCGCCTTCTCCAGCGACTCCGCGCGAGCCACGGGCCTGGCCCTGGTCTTCCACATGATCGGCCTCACCCACATCGCCCTGGGACGGATCTTCGTGCCGGTCTTC
>CALGIB010001024.1 GCA_937915955.1 uncultured Pseudomonadota bacterium | reverse complement strand
CGATGGCCCCGGCGGGGCTCTGGGCCTGCCGGAAGAAGACCGGGCCCTCGGTAGGGCAGAAGGCCTGCAGCCGCTGCTCGCCCGAGCCCTCGCCGATCAGCGAGAACAGCAGGCCGCCGTAGAGGTCCCGGCGCTCGTCGGTGGCCCGCGGCCCCGCGCCGACCAGCAGGCTGTCGCCCAGGACGTCCATGCCGTCGAGCTCCTGCTCGCCGCTCCAGGTCCACTCCAGCTGCCCGTCCAGGGCGTGCACGAAGACGGCGTTGGCGCGAGGGTGGCTGGTCGGCGGGCGCAGCTCGGGGCTGGCCGCGCCCCAGGGGATGACGGTCCGCGAGGTGATGAACACCAGGCTGTCGTCCAGCAGCTGACCGTGCCCGATGGTGGCCGAGATGGGCACCTCGCCCGAGAGGATGGGCGTGCCCACGTCCAGCGCGACGCGCTCGGCCCCGCTGAGATCGTGCAGCCGCACGCGCCCGTCCCCGAAGCCCATGAACAGCAGATCACCGGCCACCCCGACGGCCTCCCAGGCGTAGGCGTAGCTGTACCAGGGCAGCAGGGGCTCGACCTGCACGGCGACCACGGGCTCGAGGCGCTCGAGGTCCAGCACTTGGAGGCCACCGATGGGCAGCTCCGAGGCCGGGGTGGCCGAGCTGCTCGAGACGCTGAAGGCCAGGTGGCGGCCATCGCTGACCGGGTGCCGGAACAGGGCCTCGGCCGGCTCGGAGGGCCAGCGCTGAAGGATGGCTCCCGAGGGTGAGACCTTCAGGATCTGCCCGGCGTTGCGCCGCCCCGCCTCCGCGCTCCAGCCGTGCATGGCCGCCAGGATCAGCTCGCCGCTGTCCAGCACGAGCAGGCCGTAGCTGCCCGGCAGGTCGAAGACGCCGTAGGTGTCCTCGGGCGAGGGCATCGGCGAGGTCTCCACCAGGTCGGCCAGCCGAAGCGTCCAGCGGCTCTCCAGCGTCAGCGGGTCGAGCGCGTGTACGAAGGCGTCCGGGGACTGCTCGACGGCGTAGAGCGTGGCCCCGTCCGGGCTCCAGGCCAGCCACTTCACCATCGCCTCGGAGAGCCGGCGCCGCGCGATCTCGCGGCCGGTCCAGGCCTCGGCGACCACCAGCTCACCCAGGGTGCTGCCCACCGCCAGGCGCTCGCCCGTCGGATCGAAGGCCATCGAGGTGGTCGGCGCGGCGCCGCCCATGGCGACCAGCTCGCTGACGTCGCCCAGCTCTATCGAGAACAGCGCCAGGCACTCGGCCCGGCGGGGCGCGGTGGCCTCCAGCCCCGAGACCGAGACCGCCTGCCCGGACTGCCAGGCCTGGTCCAGGTAGTGGCGAGCGCCGGCCGGACGCGAGCCCGGCACCGGAGCGTCCAGCAGCACCCCGTCCCGCACGAAGACCAGCTCCGTGGGCGTGACCAGCGGCGCGGGGGTGGAGCAGGCCAGCAGCGCGATCAGTCCCATGGCGGCTGGCTCCAGTCGATGTCCGTGTAGTCCGAGCAGACCCCGTCCTGGAACAGCTCGGCGCGCTCCTCGCAGACGGCGTCCACGTGCCCGCCGGCCGCGAGCTCGCCGCGCTCGATCGCGGCCTCCTCCAGGACGCGGAGCTCCCACGCCCAGGTGGCGCAGGAGCCCAGGAAGTCCTCCTCGTCCTCGTAGCCGGCGGCGGTCCAGTCCAGGCCCCAGCCCTCGAGGCAGCCGCCGTAGAGGGCGGCCGCGCTCGAACACATGGGCTCGCAGGGGTCCGCTGCGGGCTCCCCGCAGGCGACGATGGACAGGAGCAGCAGCATCAGTACAGGGCGACGCTCGTGCCGCCCAGGGCCGTCGACACGACGCCCAGCTCAGCGCAGTCGACCGGATCGACGACCACGGCGCCGACCTGGTCTGCGACGTTTGTCCAGTGGGTGCCTGCTGGGATCCAGGCCTGCCCCTGGCTGCTGCGGGCCGCCGGGCCCAGCGCCCAGTTCGTCCAGGTCGCCTCGCCCGAGGCCTCCCAGCTGACGGCGTCGAAGCACTGCCAGCCGTAGTTGTAGGAGGCGTCGCGCATCGTCACCAGGACCTGGCCCTCGGCCTCGACCGCGGACTCGGGCTGGGTGGTCCAGGCGTCGTAGCTGATCACGGTGCTGAAGGCGCCGGCGACCGGGTCGAGCACGCTCAGCCCCGCGGGCACCTCGCCGTAGGCCTCGTGGGCCACGAAGAGCTGGCCGCTGCCTTCCCAAGCCGAGATCGAGGTGTTTCCGCCGATGTCCCAGGCCTGGGTGGCCGTGTCCGTGGCGCAGTCGATCTCGACCACCTTGCCGCCGACCGAGCCCCAGCTGCCCGCCCGATCCAGGCGGTTCAGCGCGACGTAGAGCTTGCCGTCGATCTCGACCAGCTGGGTGGCCTCGGGGCCCACGCCGTCGCCGTCGTCGTAGGCGCTCAGGTCCACCGAGCCGATGACGTTGCCGGTCGAGGCCTGGTAGACGCCGATCTGGTCAGAGCCGTACAGCGAGACGAAGAGCTTGTCCGCGCAGACCTCTAGGTCCTGGGGGTTGCCGCCCGCGACCACGCTGAACTCCAGCTCGGGCGCGCTCCAGCTGCCGGGCTCGTAGACCCGCACGTAGTCGAAGCCGTAGCGGCCGATCACGTAGACCTTGCCGTCCTCGGCGTGCACGGCCGCGTCCGAGGCGACGTCGGCGGGCTCGGTGACGGACTGGGTGCCCAGGTCGACGACGGCCAGCGAGCCGACCTCGTTGTTGCTGGTCGTGAAGACCGCGCCGACGTGCTCGGGCAGGTCCGTGTCCGTGTCCGTGTCCGTGTCCGTGTCCGCGTCGGTGTCCGTGTCCGCGTCGGTGTCCGCGTCGGTGTCCGTGTCCGCGTCGGTCTCGGTGTCCGAGGTGTCGTCGGTGGTCACGGGCGGCGGGCAGCCCAGGGCGAGGGTGAGTGCGATGAGGTTCATGGCTTCTTCTCCTTGGAAGGGGGCTCCCAGCGCAGCGTGACCATCCACGTGCGACCGGGCAGGGGGTAGCCGGCGAAGTCCGTGACGGGCTGGACGATCCAGCCCTCGTCTTCGTCGTCGAGGCGATTGCGCGGCACCACCTCGGTGGTCGTGTCCAGCAGGTTGAGCACGCTGAGCTCGGCCGAGGGCCAGCCCGCGCTCGGCTGGAGCCGCAGGAAGAGATCGTGGAAGCGTCGCGGCGGCGACAGGTACCAGTTCGTGGCGTCCCAGTAGCTGCCGCTGGTGAAGCTGAAGCCGTGCCCTGCCCGGACCCGCTCGCCCCAGTGGGCCGAGGTCCGCTGGTGCAGCTCGTGCTCGGGGATGCGGGGGAGCTGGTTGTTGGCGTAGGCGGGGTCGCTGACCCGGTTCCAGGACAGCGTCCAGGTGTACGAGGTCGAGCTGTCGAGCACGCCGAACAGGTCCAGGGCCAGCGCCGTCTCGAGCCCCTGGACCCAGGTCCGGCCGATGTTCTGGGGCACGCTGGTGCGCTGGCTGTTCTGCACGAGCACGATGCGGTCGCGGCTGACCACGTAGAACTGGGTCACGTCCAGCGAGCCGGCCACGAAGCGGTTGTCCGGGGCCACCACGCGGCCACCCAGGTCCCACTGCCAGCCGGTCTCGGGCAGCAGCTCCTCGTTGCCGATGACCGTGCCGCGGTTGCCGAACAGCTCCGTCAGGTCCGGGGGGCGCAGGTAGTGGCCGCCGTTGGCCTTGAGCGCGAGCCAGCTCGAGGGACGCAGCAGCACCCCCAGCCGAGGGGTGAAGGCGGCCTGGGTGATCGAGCCCAGCTGGCGGCTGTCCAGCCACATGCCGCCGAGCACCGGCGAGAGCGTCAGGCGGTCACCCCAGAGGTGCACGTCCGCGTGGGCCGAGCCGCTCAGCTGCGTGCGCCGGGCCGGCTCCGAGAGCTCGTGGACCAGCTGATCCTCGAGGCGGTGCCGGTCCAGGCGGGCCGAGCCGGTCAGGCCGGGAACCAGCCAGTCGCTGACGAGGAAGCGCTGGCTGTGCAGCAGCCCGAGCTGGTCCAGCTCCGTGCGCAGCAGCTGGTTTCCGACGCCGAGCACCCCATCCCGGTTGTCGTAGAGCTCGACCCGGTGCTGCTGCCACAGGCGGGTCTCCGAGCGGCTCAGCTCGCCGCCCCGCGCCAGCTCGAGCGAGGCCAGGTTCCGCCAGGTCTCCAGGGTGACCTCGCCGTCGCCGCCGTGGATGTGGCCGGCGATGGCCTCGTCCCGGCTCAGCAGGCTGTCGAGCAGGGTCAGCGAGCCCTGGCCCAGCTGCATGCGCCAGCGCCCCGTCAGGCTGACCTGGGCCTTGTCGTTGTGGCTTCGCTCCAGCCACTGGTCGTCGAAGACGTTGTAGATCGTGCCGTTGTCGCTGAAGTAGGCGAAGTCGGCCCGGGTGCGGAAGCCCTCGACGATCAGCAGCGCGTCGCTGTCCCGCCCCAGGATCCGTCCGCTCGAGGCCCCGTTGCCGCCGACCCGGAAGGTGCCGAGCTGGCCCACGCTGGCGTGCAGCCGCGGCGGCACGTCCTGACCCGTGACCAGGTTGATCACCCCGCCGATGGGCAGGCTGCCAAAGCGGGGGGGCGCGTTGCCTCGCCAGACCTCGACCCGCGAGAACGCCCCCAGGGGCAGCTCGGAGAGGTTGACCGCGGCGCTGCCGTCGGGGTTCAGCGGCACGCCGTCCAGGTAGACCTGCACCTGACGGAAGCTGGACCCACGGATGCTGACCCCCGACCAGTCGCCCAGGCCGCCCAAGCGGACCACGGTGGTGCCCGAGGCCTGCTCGACGACGCCGGCCACGTCCGAGCTGGCCGAGACGGCGCGGTCCAGCTCGATCACGGTGACGCTGGCGCTCGTGTCCAGAGGCTCGACGCCGTGGACTCGCTGGTCGCTGACCACCACCTCGAGGCCCGGGGCTTCGCCGCTGTCCGCAGCCTGGCCGCCCGAGGCAGAGCTCGAGCCGCCCTCGTCAGCGAGGGGGGCAGACAGCAGTGTGAACAGCACGAGCGCCAACGTCCGGCCTCCGGCCGGGGTCACGAATCGGCGGGCCCGGCCGGGCACATCGATCCGCTCTTCTTCCCCGAAGAGCAGTCAAAGCACGCCAAGGCCGGTCTCCTGACTCCCGGATCAACCGCCTCCCTGCGCCTTCCCCTCGAGATCTCGAGAGTGGCTGTTGCAGGGGGCGTACCCGGTCACAGTGGCGGGGGCCGCGCTGGACTTGAACCAGCTTCCCGTTTCACTCGCGTCTCCGCGAGCACCTGAGCGTGTTGGACGTCAAAGAACTGCGGCGACGTATCGGCGCCGCGGTGGCCTCGTCAAGTCGATCCGGCAGGCCAACGCCGGACGGCACAGCTCAATCCGCTCCCGGCGATGCGGATTCGGGGCACGATGCGACGAACCCGAGCGAGACTCCGATGCCCACCGACTACCTCACGGACCTCAAGACCTTCGCCGCCACCACCTTGCTGGACTTCGGCCTGAACGCGCTCGGGGCCGTGCTGATCTTGATCGTCGGATGGCGCGTCGCGGCGTGGTCCGCGCGGGCCGTCGGGCGCCTCCTGGAAAGATCGCAGCGCGTCGACGCCACGCTGAAGCCGCTGGCCGTGAGCATCACCAGGTACACGATCCTGGTCATCACGGTGCTGGCCGTCCTGGCCCGGTTTGGCGTGCAGACCACAAGCATCATCGCGGTCCTCGGCGCAGCCGGACTGGCGATCGGTCTGGCCCTCCAGGGCACGCTGTCCAACGTCGCCGCAGGGGTGATGCTGCTGGTCCTGCGCCCGCTGAAGGTCGGCGACACCATCGTGGTGAGCGGACACACGGGCACCGTCCTCCAGGTCGGGCTGTTCACGACCGAGCTCAACACGCCGGACAACGTCTTTGTCTCCCTGCCCAACTCGGCGGTCTGGAACTCGCCCATCGTCAACTACTCCCGCAACGGCACCAGACGCGTCGATCTGACGATCGGCATCAGCTACGAGGACGACATCGACAAGGCCATCGACCTCGCCATGGGGGAGGTCCGGGCGGACCCCCGCGTCTTGGCGGAGCCCGCTCCGCTGGTGGCCGTGAGGGCCCTGGGTGAGTCGTCGGTCGATCTCGTCATCCGGGCCTACGTCCCGACGCCCGAGTTCTGGCCGGCGACCTACGCCCTCAACAAGGCGATCAAGCAGGTGTTCGACGCGGAGGGCGTGAGCATCCCCTTCCCGCAGCGCACGCTGCATCTGGCCTCACCCGCGCTGACCCGCGCGGTCTCGTGACCTACGCGCCCCTCCACGCGCTCGTGCTCGACGGAACAGGCCGCTGCCGACCAGCGACTCCAGAGGAGATCCAGCGGGGGGCGGTCGAAGCGGGCGTGCTCTGGCTGCACCTCGACTACGCCGACCCGCCGACGCAGGACTGGCTGCACGGAGCGAGCGAGATCGACGAGGTGATCGTCGAGGCGCTGCTGGTCGGAGACCCCCGCCCGCGCAGCCTGGTGTCGGGCACCGGGCTCCTCGTGGTGCTCCGAGGGATCAACGTCAACCCGGGCGCTGAGCCCGAGGACATGGTCTCCGTGCGTGTGTGGGCGGAGCAGGCCCGCGTCGTCACGCTCCGCCACCGCAAGCTCGCCGCCATCCAGGACGTGGCGGAACAGCTCGCCCGCGGCCGGGGTCCAGTGGACGCCGGCGACCTGTTGCACGAGATCGCGGACAGACTGCTGGACCGGATCGGGACCGTCGTTCAGGACATCGAGAGCGCGACCGACGACCTCGAGGAGCGCGTCCTCACAGCCGAGGGGCGCGAACTCCGAAGCCAGCTCAGCGATCTCCGGCGGCAGTCGATCCTGCTCAGGCGCTACATCGCGCCGCAACGCGACACGCTGGCGCGCCTCTACACGGAGCGGATCGGCTGGATGTCCGACCTGGCAAGGGCCCGGCTCCGGGAGTCGGCGGATCGCGTGACCCGCTACCAGGAGACGCTGGACGCCTCGCGAGAGCGCGCTGCCGTGACCTACGAAGAGCTCGGCAACCGCCTGGCAGAACAGATGAACGAGACGATGTACCTGCTGTCCATCGTCGCGGCGATCTTCCTGCCGCTCGGGCTGCTGACGGGCCTGCTCGGAATCAACGTG
>CALGIB010001023.1 GCA_937915955.1 uncultured Pseudomonadota bacterium | reverse complement strand
CATCTCCTTCACCGCACCCCGGTAGTCCGAGATCGTGGCCGAGTAGGCGCACAGGCGCTCCACGACGCCGGGCTCGAGGCTGAGGTCCAGCGCGCGCTCGGCGAGGGGGGCGAGCTCCTCGACGAGGGCCGAGACCTGCTCCCGCCGCTCCGCGCAGACCTGCCCCACCGTCCGCCCGTGGACCTGGCAGAGCAGCCCGAAGACACAGCTCCAGAGCAGCTTCTCGACCAGGCTGCGGCGAAGCTCGTCCGCCTGGACGACGCGGCAGACCAGCCCGCCGCAAGCCAGCCGGTCCGAGAAGGCCTGGGCCCAGGGGCCCGAGACCACAGTCAGGCCGCCGTCCACAGGCTGCTGGCCCACCCGGCTCACCGCGAAGTAGACCAGCGCGACCGTGTTGTCCTGCAGCCCGTGGTCCGCCAACAGATCCAGGAACATGCCGTTCTGGAGGAAGACCAGGTCCCGCCGGCGCGAGGCCGGGGTCGAGGCGATCACACCCTCGAGGTCGTCGTTCCGGGTGCAGACGTAGATCGGCCCCCGGCCATGCGGGATGGGCTCTCCGCGACGCACCACCGGGCCGGCTCCGAGCTGGGCCAGCGCCGTGCCGACGCGACCGCCGCCGACGATGACCTCGTTCACGCCCGGAAGGCCGCGAGCGCCACGCCGACGAGCTTGCCCCAGCCGGGCGCGCTCTCCATCTCGACCATGCGCTGCCCCAGGCCCGCCAGGTTGGCGTGGTCCGGGAACCAGAAGGGCGCCGGCGCGATGCGGAAGGGCGCGCGCACCACGCTCTTCTGGGGGTGATCGAAGAGGAAGCTGTTGTGCACCACGCCCGCCCCGGACTGGATGTCCTTGGGCGTGTGGCCCGGGTAGGCGCCCCAGGTGGTGGAGACCAGGCCGTAGACCAGGCCCGCCCAGCAGTTCACGCCGATGCCGCCGTAGCGCAGCTTGCCCAGGGCCTCCTCGAGCTCGGTCTTGTGGGCCTTCTCGGTCTTGGGGTGCACCAGGACCATGCAGGACAAGGTGCCCCAGCACTGCTCGTTGGCGAACTCGACGCCCTGACGCAGGAACTCGGCAGGGGTGCTGCAGTCCAGGTCGACCTGGGCCAGGATGCCGCAGAAGGCCTCGTTCGTGAGCGCGTACTCGCTGCTCTCGGCGGCGACCCCGGGGACCAGCGTCCAGGGCACGATGTCCTCGCCCTGGGCCCCCAGCACCTCGGCCTCGGGGTAGGCGGCCACGTAGTCCTGATAGCGCTGCTGGGCGCCCGGGTAGTAGGCCTTTCGGGCCGGCGCCTGGCGCAGGGCCTGGCGCAGCTTGTCCAGGAAGGCCTCGCGCTTGTCCCAGCCGCGGGCCAGCACGACGACCTTGGCGGCGTTGCAGTTGAAGCTGGCGTTCTGGGTCACCATGCCGGCGACGCTGCGAGCCTGGAACTCCAGGTCGCTGTCCGACCAGGGCCCCGGCACGACCAGGACGGGCGTGACGCAGCCGAGCTCAGCGCTGAAGGGGCGGGTGTTGAGGGGCTCGTCGGCGTCCTTGCGCCGGGCGGCCTCGACCGGATCGGGGCCCCAGACGATGGCGTCGTAGGTCTTGTCCGAGCCGGTCACGTGCAGGGTGTCCACGCTGGGGTGGTCGGTCAGGTGCTTGCCGACCTCGAGGCCGCCGTAGACCACCGCCAGGAAGCCGTCGCTGATGAGCTGGGCGAAGGCCTCCTCCAGGTGCGGCCCGACGTGCTCGTTTACGGGGTTCATCTTCAGGACGCAGACCTCGTCCTCGACGAACAGCTTGTAGAGCACGTCCATCGGCGGGATCGAGCCGACGTTGCCGGCGCCGAGCACGCAGGCGACGTGGCCCTCGCCCTTGGGCTCCCGGTAGATGCGGCCCTGGGTGGCGGGCTTGCCGGGCTCGATCCAGACCTCGGCCGAGAAGCCCGTGAACATCAACTTGTCCTGGAGGTTGGTCGGGAAGACCTGGAAGACCTCCTGACCGTCCGCGCGGGCCCACTTCGCCGGGGGCCGAGGCTGACCCTGGGCCTGCAGTGCGTCCGCGAGCAGGCGGGCGTTCCGGATCGTGGTGGTCACGACGGCCAGCCACTCCTCGCCGGCGAGGGTGTGGTCCAGCGGGATGCCCTTCTTCCGGCAGCCGTCGGCGACGAGCCCAGGCCCGGCGGCCTTCATGCCGGCGACGACCCCGTCGAGGTAGGCGACGCGCTGCTCGAGGCCGACCTGCAGCCAGGCCTGCTTGCGGGACGCGAGCCGCTCCAGCGCGGCGTCGAGATCCGCCAGCGAGGTGGCGGGGATGCTGGCGGGGGGCTGGGGAAAGCGAGGGGACATGGGAGCCTCCGGGAGGGCGTGGCGCCCAGGGCCCTAACCCTCTTAGAGAGCAGTCGGAGGCTAGCCCGTGCTGCTGCTGCTGACCCTCGCGTGTTCCAGCTCGACCGAGCCTGCTCCCACGGCGCTCGAGACCGTCGACGTCGCCACCGATCCCGCCGCCGAGGCCGTTGCCCTGGCCAAGGCCAGCGAAGGCATCAAGGCCTTCGGAGGCGCGCTGAAGTCCAAGCTCCTCGAGGAGGTCGGCAAGGGCGACGCCGTGGTGGCCGCCTCGGTCTGCGCCCAGGACGCGCCCGCCATCGCCGCCCGGGTCGCCCTGGACAAGGGCGTGATCGTCGGCCGCAGCTCCAGCAAGCTGCGCAACCCCGAGAACGCGGGACCGGACTGGGTCCAGGCCTGGCTCGCCGACAACCAGGCCGAGGTCCGACCCGCGGGCCTGTCCGAGGTGGTGGACGGCGAGGCCCGGGTGCTCAAGCCGCTCTACATCGAGGGCCCCTGCCTGACCTGCCACGGCCCGGCCGAGAGCCTCAGCGATCCGGCCAGGGCCTTCCTGAGCGAGCGCTACCCCGACGATCAGGCCACGGGCTACTCGATGGGCGAGCTCCGAGGCGCCATCTGGGCCACCGCAGCCGTCCGCTGAGGTGCTGAGTCCCTGGCTGGCCGCGCCCGCGCTGCTGGCGCTGCTGTTGCTCTTCCGGCGCGAGCTCCGGGGCGCGCTGACGGGGCCGGGCTCCCCCACCCTGCTCGCGGGCCTGGCGCTGGGCGGACTGCTCGGTCACGGACTGACCGGGCGCTGGAGCCTGGACGCCTCGGCGCCGTTCTGGGATCAGTGGGGCTGGTGCACACCCGGGGCCCGGGTCGCGCTGTTCCTGCTGGCGGGCCTGCTCATCGGCTTCGGCGGCGGCGCGCTGGGGCGCCC
>CALGIB010001022.1 GCA_937915955.1 uncultured Pseudomonadota bacterium | reverse complement strand
CTGGCGCTGCTGGCGCTGTTCACAGCCACGTCCCGGCGATGGAGGCCATGGCGAGGCGGCCTTGGTCCAGGCGGACCTGATCGAGCTCCACGCGGGTGATGAAGGCCTGACGGCCGCGCATGTGGGGCGGCGCCGGGGCCCGCCCGTCGTCCACCAGCCGGCACAGGGTGCTGCGGCCCTCGGCCCGGGGCACGCTGACGCGCACCTCGTCGGCTCCGCCCCCCGTCCAGGTCAGGCTGCCGCCGGCAAACCTCATCTCAGGAGGCTCCGGCATCGGGGGCAGCGCGATGGCCTGGCCGTCGAGCCAGAGCGTGCAGCGGGTCCCGGCCGCCGGCGGCTGCTCGAAGTAGTGCGACCAGTTGCCGGGCGCCGCGCGGTCCAGCGGGCGCTCGCCGTCACAGTCCAGCGAGACCACGGCGTCCCGATAGACCCGTGGGTAGTCCGCGTGCTGCTCGGGCACCGTGGTCGCGCAGCTGTCCAGGGGGATGCCCTGGCGCTCCGAGGGCAGCGGCGCTGCGACGGGCTCGTGCAGCAGGAGCCGGAAGTGGGACCGGCCGGTGTGGTGATCGACGCTGAGGGTGGCCTGTCCGGCCAGCAGCGCCGGCGTGGGCTCGGGGAGCTGCCTTGGCGGGCAGCCCAGCAGCCAGAGCAGCGTCATACGCTGGGCGGCAGCTGGTCGACGAAGGCCTCGCAGCAGCGCTTGATCTCCTCCCGGCAGCGCCGGTAGCGGAAGCGCCAGCGGTTGATGGGGTCCTCGATCTCCATCATCCCGCCGAAGCTGGGCAGCAGCAGGATCTTGTCGTCGTGCCGGGGGTAGCGCTCCCGGAGCTCGGCGCTGTGGCGGATCTCCATGCCCAGCACGTAGTCGGCCCAGTCCATCAGCTCGCTGGTGACCGGCTGGCTGCGGTGCTCGGACAGGTCCATGCCGACCTCGCGCATGACGGCCTGGCTGTTGCGGTGGGCGGGCTTGTCGACCAGGCCCAGGACGCTGGCCGAGCGGGCCTCGACGATGCGGCCGCGTCGCAGGCCGTAGTCGGCCACCAGCAGCTCGGCCATCGGTGAGCGGCAGATGTTCCCGGTGCAGACCATCAGGACGCGGGTCGCCTTCATGCCACTCCTTAGCTCGGGTCCGTTGGTGCAGCTAAGACGGCGCGGCTAAGAGGGCGGCTCAAGCTTGGAGGCTTTTGATGTCCTGGTTCTCTCGCAGCGCGCCCGACACCCCCGCTCCCGCTGCCAGTGAGACCGTCCCCGGCGACGGTCAGCTGCTCTGCCGCTTCAAGACCAACCACGGCGACATGGTGGCCGAGCTCTACGAGGCCGAGGCGCCCCGGACCATCGCCAACTTCGTGGCCTTGGCCACCGGCAAGGTCGAGTGGACGCGCCCCGACGGATCGACCACCAGTGACCCGCTCTACAGCGGCACGATCTTCCACCGGGTCATCGCCAACTTCATGCTTCAGGGCGGCGACCCCAGCGGCACCGGCCGCGGCGGCCCGGGCTGGCGCTTCAAGGACGAGTTCAGCCCCGCGCGCCGCCACACGGGCAAGGGCGTGCTGTCGATGGCCAACGCCGGGCCGAACACGAACGGCTCGCAGTTCTTCGTGTGCCAGGTCGCGACGCCCTGGCTGGACGGCAAGCACACGGTCTTCGGTCAGGTGACCGAGGGGCTGGACGTGATCGACACCATCGCCGGCGTCCGCAAGGGGCCCGGGGACAAGCCGGTCGAGGACGTGGTGCTGCAGCAGATCGAGGTATGGCGCGCCTGAGCAGGCTGCGATCTGTCCGACTGCGCCTCTGCATCGAGGGCATCGACAAGTCCACCTCGAGTCGAGGGTGACCGGGACCAACCAGGGGGCCTGCGATGGCGCCGGAGGCAGGGCTACGCGGGCCAGGACCCGACCGACCATGCGCACGGTATAGGTCGTGTTGGTTCAGCGGGTCAGGTCACCTCGAGGTCGCACCACCTACGCGACCGAGGCTGGTGGAGGGCGTGAAGGACGGCTCTCACCCACGGACGACGCGGGTGCCTGGGACGAGGACCGGCGCAGACCTACTCCAGGTACTCCAGGCTCGGACAGGCCAGCGTCGTGTCCCCGTCGATCGTGGCCTCGGCGCACTTGTCGCAGCGGCCCGGTCCCTCGAAGAGCAGCCGCGCCTCGCCCAGCTCCATGCTCCCCTTGGGTTCGCCGACGCACTTCGCGGGCTGGTCCAGCAGCCCCTCGCTCGAGAACTCGTAGCCCCCGAAGCTGCCCAGGTCGGCCAGCCCGTTGAAGACGTGCCGCTCGCCGTCCGGGTCCTCCTGCGTCTCCCAGATCCCGGTCAGCGCCAGCTCGCTCCAGGCCAGCTCCAGGTTCTCGCCGTGCAGCTTCTGGGTCCAGTAGCCCTCGGTCTCGATGCGCAGGTTCGTCTGGGTGTGCCCGAGCAGGCCCAGTTCCTCGTTCGCCGACGCGTACCAGATCTCGCCCAGCAGCCCGATGCGGCGGAAGCTGGCTCCCTCGATGTCCGAGTCCACGACCAGGTCGAAGGCCCAGCGCTGCCAGCGCTGGCCCTCCTCTTCCCACTCGGTCTCCTCGACGGTGCCCGAGAAGTTGTAGCCCTCGGCTGAGCGGCAGCCCGTCGTGTAGACGAGCGTGGCGCCGTCGGCCCGCAGCGCCGGGCAGATGCCCTCGTCGCTGATGTTGTCGCCCTGGAGGTGATCCCACAAGAGCAGGGCGATCTCGCTGGGTGGCGACTGGCCGAAGTACAGGCCCGGCACGACGTGCTGGGCGGCGAAGAAGGTGACGGTCGGATCCGCTTCGTCGAAGCCGAGGCCCGAGGCGAGAGGGTCTCCCGCGTCGCGAGCCTCGATCAGCCAGTCGACGGTGTCCGGGTCCTCGCCCCGGGTGCAGGCGCTGAGCGCTACGAGCAGCAACATGCGGCGCACGATACTCTCGCCTCGTGCGCTCGGTGGTGGTCAGAGCAGGGCCTTGGCCAATCCTTGGCGTCCTTGCCCTCTCGGCGTCGGCGCAGGCCGCGCGTGCCCCCGACACCCAGCGGGCCGAGGAGCTGGTGGTCCAGCTCCAGCAGCAGGTGGGCTCACCCCAGCCCGGCTGGCTGCGTGAGCACGTCCAGCCGCGGGAGCTGGAGCGCGTCCCGGCGGGCATGAGCGCCGAGTTCTACTCCGCTCTGGTCGAGGCGCTGCGTGAAGGGGGCGCCCTGGAGCAGCTCGCCGCCACGACCATCGAGGGCTCGGTGCGGGGACCGGACTACGTGCGCGTCGTGCTGGCGGGCAGCCCGCCGCTGACGGTCGTCGTGCGCAAGGTGGGCGGTGAGCTGGTCGTCGACGGCATCGAGGACAGCAGCTGCGGCCTGTGCAGCGAGCCCGAGCGCTTCGTGGCGGACCTGGTCCGAGACCTCGGTCAAGGTGACGCTCACCCCCGGCTCGTCCCGGGCCTCGACCTGAAGGTGGACCCCGCGACCAGCGCCCGCCCCGAGAGCTGGCTCTTCGCGATGCACGCCCGCAACGTGGACGCCGGCTACGTGCGCTACCTCCTGCTGGGCGCCGAGGTGGTCGGCTCGAGCAGCCTCGGGGTGGACGTGGCGCTCTCGGACCGCACCGAGACCTGGCCGGTGGTCTACGCGGACGACCGCTGGATGGTCGACTACGAGGGCCTGCCCGAGGACTCGCCGCTGCGCCTGGCCGACGACGAGATCGATGCATGGCAGGGCGACCGTCAGCTCGCGACCCGCAAGGCGGAGTGGTGGCTGCCGACCGTGGTCAGCCAGCCCGACGGGGCGCGGATGCTGGCCGAGGACGTGCTCTTGCTGCTGCCTCGCCCCCTGCAGGGGGACGTGCTGGTCTACAGCCAGGACCTGGACCGCAGCTTCGCGCTGGGCGCGCTGATCGACCCGGACGACGGGGCGGTCCTGGCGCGGCGCTCGCTGCCCACGCTCTCGAAGAAGCAGAACTACGCGCCCGAGGACTGGCGCGGCCTGTTCCACGGCGCCCTGTCCCCGGACGGGCGGCGCCTGGCCGTGGGCGCCCACCAGCGTCTGTGGCTGGTCGAGCTCGCGAGCGGGGAGGTGCAGCGCACGTTCTACGACCTGAACGGGCTCTCGGACGTCGCCTGGAGCGCGGACGGGCGCTGGCTCGTGCTGGGCGACCAGCGCGGGGTCAGC
>CALGIB010001021.1 GCA_937915955.1 uncultured Pseudomonadota bacterium | reverse complement strand
CTGCGCCGTGATGGTGGCCGTCGAGCAGCAGAGCCCCGACATCTCTCAGGGGGTCACCGAAGGCCAGGGCCTCCACGCCGAGCAGGGCGCCGGCGACCAGGGGATGATGTTCGGCTACGCCTGCGACGAGACCCCCGAGCTGATGCCCATGAGCATCGACTTCAGCCACAAGCTGCTGCACCAGTTCGCCCGCGACCGGAAGAGCGGCGTGACCGCCTGGGCCCGCCCCGACAGCAAGTCGCAGGTCACCGTCGAGTACCGCGACGGCAGGCCCGTGCGCGTGCACACCGTGGTCGTCTCGACCCAGCACTCCGAGGACGTCACGCTGGCCGCCATCGGCGAGTACGTGCGGGACCAGCTGGTCCCGGGCGTCATCCCCGCCGAGCTGCTCGACGGCGAGACCATCTACCACGTCAACCCCACCGGCCGGTTCGTGGTCGGCGGTCCCATGGGTGACGCGGGCCTGACCGGTCGCAAGATCATCGTCGACACCTACGGCGGCCACGGCGCCCACGGTGGCGGCGCCTTCTCGGGCAAGGACCCCTCCAAGGTCGACCGCTCCGCGGCCTACCTCGGCCGCTACGTCGCCAAGAACATCGTGGCCGCCGGCTACGCCGACCGCTGCCTCGTGCAGCTGGCCTACGCCATCGGCGTCGCGGCGCCCGTCAGCGTCATGGTCGACACCTACGGGACGGGCAAGGTCTCGGACGAGAAGCTGGCCGACTGCGTTCGCGAGGTCTTCCCGACCAAGCCCGCCGGTCTCATCGCCAAGCTCGACCTGCTCAAGCCCAAGTACCGCGAGACGGCGGCCTACGGGCACTTCGGTCGCCCCGAGTTCACCTGGGAGAGCACCGACCTCGTCGGCGCCGTGAAGGCCTACCTGGGCTGAGCGGCCGCGCCCTCGGGCGCCAGCTGAGGGGAGACCTCGAGGAGCGGATCCTCGAGGTCTTCTTCGTTCAGGGCCCGCTGTCGGACGGAGACGCGCTGACCGACGCCGTGCCTCCGCAGCAAGGGGGTGGTGGTCCTCCTCGTGACGACGCCCGGCGGGATCTCCATCCACTTCGCCGGCAGGCGGCCACCACGGTGGGGGCCGGCGCTGGGAGGAGGACCCGGAGGGGTCGTGACCCGATCGTCCGGGAGCGGCCGGCGAGGGGAGACCCCTGCTTGTTTTTCGGATTCGCGCCCGCTGCGGATCCAGATCAGGTCTGCTTGCTGGCGAGCTCCACAAGCAGGCCCCTGGCCAATCGAGCGGCCGTTCGAGGCCTCCGACGCTCCAGCTGCTCGTAGGAGTCGCTGGACATCCAGAGGCTGCTGCCCGAGCTCAGCACCCGGGCGCTGGGCTGCTCCAGCTCGGTGACCAGGGCCCCGATGCCGAGCGCGCGACCGGGGCCGAAGCGCTGCCCGCCGCGCTCCACCTCGCCCGTCAGCAGCACGTGCATGCCGTCGTCCAGGGGCAGATCCTCGCCCTCGACGAGGGCCCGGTGGTCGAAGAAGTGGCGGACCAGGCGCAGGTCCACGCTCTCCAGGGCCGAGGTGATGCCGGCCTGCTTGAAGGTCGCGCGGTCCCGCTCGAGGTCCTCGGCGCTGGGGCCGCCGTCGACCCGGGCGAGGCACACGGTGATGTTGTCGGGGCCGCCGTTGGCGTTGGCGCGGTCGATGAGCTGCTGGGCCAGCCTGTCCAGATCGGGCTCGTCCCGGAGCAGAGAGTCGAGCTCCGTCGGGGACACCGGCCCGGTCAGGCCGTCGCTGCAGAGCAGCACGATGTCGCCGTCGGCCAGGGGCTCGTCGAAGAGGTCGGGGTCCAGCTCTCCGGTGGTGCCCAGGGCCTGGTAGAGCATGTGCTGGTAGGGACTGCGGTCGTGCTCCTCCTGGCTGATGAGCCCGGCCCGGAGTCGGGCTGCGGCGACCGTGTGGTCGTCGGTCAGGCAGCGGGCGCGGCCCTGGCGGAACAGGTAGGCCCGGGAGTCCCCGGTGTTCGCTACGAGCAGGTGTCCCCCGGCGATGACACCCACGACCAGCGTGGTGCCGGAGTTGGCGCCCTTGACGGCCTGCTGGATGCGGGTGCTGGCCACCTCACTGATCTGCTCCAGGGCCGATCCCAGCGCCGCGCGGCTGGCGCGCAGGGGGCTGGCGTCGACGCGGGAGACGAACTCCTCGAGGATCGAGCGGGCCGCCTGGAGGGTCCCGATCGCGGTCGCGGAGGCCACCTCGCCGTGCTCCAGCCCACCCATCCCGTCGGCCACCGCCAGCAGCCCGAGCTCGGCCTGGACGAGGTAGGCGTCCTCGTTGTGGTCGCGCTGTCGGCCGATGTCGGTGCGGTCTGCGGTGTGCTTCAGGTGCATGCGGGATCCTCGGTCCGGGCGCTTAACACGAGGCCCTCCGAGGCAGCTTGACACCCCTGTCAGCTTCCCTTACGGAGCCTGTCCATCGCCTCTGAGCGTCAAGGAAGCTGAGCGGATGTCCGAGCCCACCGAAGTCCTTTTCGAAGTCACTCGCGCCCACCTCGACACCGGCCTTCGCGGAATCCCTGTCGGCACCGTACGGACCTCGTCCGTCGATCCCTACAGTGGCCTCCACTACGTCGGCTACCCGGTCTCCGAGATCTGGCAGGTGGGCCCCGAGGCGGCCGTCTACCTCCTCCTGAACAAGGAGCTCCCCGACGAGGGGCAGCTGGCCGAGTTCAAGGCCGATCTGGTGCGGCGCGCTCGCGGCTTCGACACCCGCGCGCTCGAGATGCTCAAGCACCTCCCGAAGGAGGGCCACCCCATGGAGTGGCTCATCGCGGGCCTGAACTACATGGGCATGACCACTAAGACGGGCGACTACCGCGAGGACGGGCTCAACGTCGTGGCCCGCCTGCCGCAGCTGGTGGCCGGCATCTTCCGCGTCCGCAGCGGCTGGGGCGAGCCCATCGACTCCCAGCCCGAGCTCGGGCTGATGGAGAACTTCGTCCACATGCTGGGCGTGCCCGGCGGTGACGCCGACAAGCTCACCCAGATGATGCGGGTGTTCTACACGCTGCACCTGGACCACGGCGGCGGCAACCTGTCGACCTTCTCCGGCAAGGCCGTGGCCTCGGGTCTGGCTGACATGTACGCCAGCCTGGGCGCCTCGATGGCTGGCCTGTACGGACCCCGCCACGGCCGGGCCAACCAGGACTGCCTGAACTTCCTGCGCAGCGTCCCCAGCTCCGACCCTGACGAGGTAGAGCAGTTCGTCCGCGACCAGCTCGCGAACAATGGCCTCATCTACGGGTTCGGGCACGCGGTGCTCCGGTCCGAGGACCCTCGCGCCACCATCCAGTACGGACTCGGCGCGGAGATCTGCCCCGACGACGAGCTTTACAAGACCGCCATGGCCATGCGCGAGCGCGCCGTCAAGGTGCTGCGCGAGAACCCCAAGGTCAGCAACCCCTACCCGAACGTCGACGCCATCAGCGGGACGCTGCTCCAGGCGGTCGGGCTGGCGGACAGCGACTTCTACACGGTCCTCTTCGGGCTCAGCCGCTGCTCGGGCATCGCCGCGCAGATCATCGATGAGCGCCTGAACTTCCGGAACGGCAAGGGCGTCGCCATCTACCGGTGCAAGTTCATCTCGGACCAGCAGCCCAAGCGGGGCTGACGGGTCGACCACCGACTTCTCCCGGGCCGTGCTCCACAGCGCGGCCCCTTCTTCTTGAGGCTCTGACGTGAACATCCACGAGTACCAAGCCAAGGACATCCTGCGCCGCAACGGCGTGGCCTGCGGCGCTGGCATCAACGGCACTGAACTGGCCGCCCTCAAGCAGGGCATCGAGACCCTCCCCGGACCCGTCTGGGTGGTGAAGTCCCAGATCCACGCGGGTGGGCGAGGCAAGGGCCGCTTCAAGGAGAGCGTCACCGGCGACGACCTGGCTGCGGTGCTCCGCGGCGAGGACGCCCCGGGCAAGGGCGGCGTGCGCGTCTGCTTCAGCGCGGCGGCCGCGGCGGCCGCGGCCGAGGACATGCTCGGCAAGACCCTGGTCACCAAGCAGACCGGGCTCGAGGGCAAGCAGGTCAACACGCTGTACGTCGAGGACGGCTGCAGCATCGCCCGCGAGCTCTACATCGCCGTCCTGCTGGACCGCGCGGTGGGCCAGGTCCTGGTCATGGCCTCGACCGAGGGCGGCATGAACATCG
>CALGIB010001020.1 GCA_937915955.1 uncultured Pseudomonadota bacterium | reverse complement strand
ACCCCGAGCATCGACGGCAACGCCATGGCCCAGGCGGCAGGCGGACAGGCCGGCGACGGCGGCGGCTCCGGCGAAGGCACGACCCTGCAGCGCAAGGAGTCCGGCGCGGGCATGCCGAAGAGCGGCAACCCGCAGCAGCACGCCGCGCACGGCACGTCCGGCACCGGCAAGGCCCTGCCGCACTACGACGCGATCCAGAGCTCCTTCGGCAAGCACGACGTCAGCGGGGTCAAGGCCCACACCGACGGCCGCGCGCAGGACGCCAACCGCGCGATGGGCGCCAAGGCCTTCGCCACCGGCAACAACGTCGCGTTCGGCTCCAGCGCCCCCGACCTGCACACCGCCGCCCACGAAGCGGCGCACACCGTGCAGCAGAACGCCGGCGTGCGCCCGAAGGACGGCGTCGGCCGCAAGGGCGACAAGTGGGAGCAGCACGCTGACGCCGTCGCCGATCGCGTGGTCGCCGGCAAGTCCGCGGAGAGCCTGCTGAGCCAGGTCGCCCCGGGCGGCTCCGGCGGCGGCGGCGTCCAGCACAAGGCCCTGCAGTACGGGATGCTGGACGGCGGCTCGGTCAACTTCGGCCTCGACCTGGTCGGCCTCGCCATGAACCTGCGGGTGCCCACCACGGCCCTCGAAGGCAGCTCGTACACCTGCGGCCTGCCCGGCCGGTTCATCGGCGTGGACAACGCCCAGGCGCGCCTCAACATCTCTGGCGGCGGCATCACGGGCGGTGAGATCACCGGCACGTTGTCCTACCCGGTCATCTCCGGCGACGCGCGCTTCGCCATCGACGGCGACGGCGCCGTGTCCGGCTCCATCGAGCGGCCCTGGAACATCCCCGCCCTGGGCAGCGGCAACGTCGAGCTGGGCGTGCGCAGCGGCGGCCTCGCCGGCACCGCGACGCTGTCCCCGACCGAGGTCAGCGCCGCGGGCGTCACCGTCACCGGCTTCACCGGCGAGATCGGGGTCGCCGGCATGGCGATCACCGCCAGCGGCTCGGGCGACGCGAACATCGCCAACAACATGGTGGCCGGGTCCTTCGACCTGACGTACGCCCAGAGCAACGTCACCGGCACGATGACCGGCGCCATCAACCTGCCGGACATGCTCGCCGCCTACGGCAGCGCCGGCGGCACGCCCCCGCAGCTCAGCCTGACCATGACGGCCGCGGCCTGGTCCGGCACCCTCGACACCACGCTGCCCATCAACGCGCCGGGCATCACCGGCCAGCCCACCTTGAACCTGGGCTACGACAGCAGCGCGGGCTTCAGCGGCTCCGGCGCCGGCGAGTTCGACGTCGCCCAGTTCGTCAGCGGCTCGGCCACGGTGTCGGTGTCGTCCGCAGGCGGCATCGGCGGCAGCCTGTCCGCCACCACGACGGATCTGGCGCTGGGCCCGATCCAGATCTCCGGCATCAGCCTGTCGGCGAACCTCAACGGCGGCCTCATCGGCGGCTCCGGGTCCGCCAACGTCGCCGGCATGAACGACGCCATCAGCGGCAGCGTCGCGGCGAGCTTCGATCCGGCGGCGGGCATGTCGGTCACGCCGAGCATCAGCATCAACCTGCCGGTGATGGAAGGCGCGGCCTTCTCCCTCGGGTACGACGCCAGCTCCGGCTTCTCCGGCTCGGCGACGGTCACCCCGAGCCTGCCGGCCCTGTCCGGCACGGCGACCCTGGGATACGCGGCGGGCCAGGTCACGGCCTCGGGCGCGTTCGACATCAACCTGCCCGTCGTCTCCGGCGCCAGCATCGCGGTGTCCTACGGCGAAGCGGGCCTGACGGGTCAGGCGGACATCGACGCCGGCGCCTTCAACATCGGCTCGGTCATCCAGGTGACCAACAGCTCGATCAGCGCGGGCCTCGGTGAGAGCTTCACCTTCGGCGGCAGCGCCGATGTGTCCATGGCCGGCGGCCTCGTCACCGGCAACATGGCGATGGCCTACGACGGTGGGCTCACGGGCTCCATCAGCGCGCTGTTCAGCCCTCCGGGCATCAACCCCGTCCAGCTCGACCTGACCTACAGCGGCGGCCAGTTCAGCGGCTCCGCCACCACCCAGGTCAACGTGCCGTTCACCAACGGCTGCGACCTCACGATCAGCTACGCCAACGGCCAGTTCAGCGGCAACGCCCGCGCCGAGCTCGCCGTGCCGTTCATCGAGAGCGGCTCCGTCCAGATCACCGTGGACACCGACGGCACCATCACCGGCACCGTCCAGGTGGCCGCCAACGACGTGTCGATCCCGCCCCTGGCCGTCAGCGGCATGAGCGTCACCGGCTCCATCGCGAGCACCGGCGACCTCAACCTGAGCGGCAGCGGGACCATCACCGGCATCCCGATGGTCGAGCAGGCCAACGTGACGCTGGGCGTCAGCAACGGCGGGTTCTCGGGCTCGGTGGAAGCCGTCCTGAACATCCCGACGATGAAGAGCACGTCGGCCACCATCACGCTGCACGAGGACGGGCACATCAGCGGCGCGGCGGACGTGGAGTGCGAGATCGCCGGCGTGAGCGGCGCGGTGCACGCCGAGTACGACCAGGGCGCCTTCTTCGGCACCGGCACCCTCGGCTACAGCAAGGGCAAGTTCAGCGGCTCCATCGAGGCCGCCATCAGCCGCGAGGGCGAGGTCAGCGGCACCGGCCGCGTCAGCTACGCCATCACCGACGACCTGACCGTCACCGGCGATGTCACCTTGCGCCCCGACGGCACGATGATCGTCGGCGGCGAGCTCGAGTGCCCCGGACGCATCCCGCTCTTCGAGAAGGAGTGGGAGAAGGAGATCTTCTCCATGACCGGGCGCTTCGGCGTGCCCGGCCTGTCCGTGCAGCTGCCGGTCGTCGGCGTCGTGGGTCTCGAAGCCCAGCTCAGCGGGTCCCTCGACGCCTTCGCGTCCATGGGCGTGTACCTGACCGACATCACCGCCCGCGGCACCTTCGACACCGCCAACAACGAGGTCGACCTCGACGTGGGCGGCTCCATCGTCGGTGAGGCCGAAGCTGGCGTCACCGCCGCCGCGCGCCTCGCGGTGGGCCTGGGCATCGGCCCGGCCTTCATCGGCGGCTACGTCGAGATCGCAGGCACGGCCAAGATCCAGGCCGCCATCGCGGCGGGCCTGCACGCCCACTACAACTCGGGCACCGACGCCCTGGCCCTCGACCTCAACCTGAACGCCAGCGCGGGCCTCGCCTTCGACCTGACGGTCAGCGGCGGCATCACCGCCAAGGTCGATCTGTGGCTCGTGGAGTGGGAGAAGGACTGGGAGCTGGCGTCCAAGACCTGGTCGTACAACCCCGGCGTCAACTTCGACTACAACCCCCAGATGTCGTGGAACCTCGGCGGAGAGCCGCCGGACTCCGCGATGGAGCCCGCCAGCACCCCGAGCATCGACGGCAACGCCATGGCCCAGGCGGCAGGCGGACAGGCCGGCGGCTCCAGCGGGGGCAGCGGCACGACCCTGCAGCGCAAGGCCGACGGCAGCGGCAAGATGCCGAAGTCGGTGAGCCGGAACGCCGAGTCCGGCACCTCCGGTCCCAGCCGGGCCCTGCCCCACGCCGACAAGATCCAGCAGTCCTTCGGCAAGCACGATGTCAGCGACATCAAGGCGCACACCGACGGCCGCGCGGCTGAAGCCACCAAGAACATGGGCGCCAAGGCCTTCGCCACGGGCGACAGCGTCGCCTTCGCGAACAGCTCCCCGGACCTGCACACCGCCGCGCACGAAGCGGCGCACACCGTGCAGCAGCGCGCGGGCGTGCACACCAAGAACGGCGTCGGCGCCGTCGGTGACAAGTACGAGCAGCACGCCGACGCGGTCGCCAACGCGGTGGTCGCCGGCAAGTCCGCCGAGCCCCTCCTCAACCAGGTCGCGGGCCCCGCCACGAGCGGCGGCAGCTCCGCGGTCCAGCACAAGCTCGACGGCCCGGTCCAGTTCGGCCGGCTCGACGGCGGCAGCGTCAACTTCAACGTGAACCTGGGCGGCATCAGCTGCACGGTCCGCGTTCCCACCAGCGAGCTCGAGGGCCGCGCCTACACCACGGCGCTGCCGAGCCCCCTCATGGGCGTCACCAACGCGCAGATCGCCCTGACCATCAGCGGCGGCGGCATCACCGGCGGCACGATCACCGGCGACCTGAACTACCCCGTCATCTCCGGTCGGGTCAGCTTCAGCGTGGACGGCGACGGCAACGTCAGCGGCAGCATCACGCGGCCCTGGAACATCCCGGGCCTCGGCAACGGCGACATCGAGCTTTCCGTCGTCAACGGCGGCCTGTCGGGCACGGCGACCCTCGCTCCGACCCAGGTCAACGCCATCCCCGGCGCGACGGTGTCCGCCCTCACGGGCTCCCTGACGGTGGTGGGAACGACCGTCAGCGCCACCGGCTCGGGCACCGCGTCCATCGCCGGCGGCATGCTGACCGGCGCCTTCAACGTCGGCTACGCCAACGGCAACGTCACCGGCGACATCGACGGCGCGATCAACATCCCGGACTTCAGCGCGGCGTTCGCCAACGGCGCGGCGGGCGTGCCTGCCCTGCCGAAGCTGGCCGTCAACCTCGCCAGCAACGTGTTCACGGGCACTGTCAGCGTCGGCTTCCCGGCCCAGGCCCCCGGCATCACCGGCTTCACGACCCTGGACCTGTCCTACAGCACGGCCAGCGGGTTCAGCGGCACGGGCACCGGCACCTTCGACATCGCCAACTTCATCAACGGCACCACGTCGGTGACCGTGGCGAGCGCGGGGGGCGTCAGCGGGACCTTCACCGCGAGCGTGACCGACTTCACCCTCGGACCCATCAGCGTCAGCGCCATCGGCCTGACCGCGTCGCTGTCCGGCGGCCTCATCACCGGCTCGGCCAACGCGACCGTCTCGGGCATGAACGACGTCATCACCGGCTCCCTGGCGGCGACCCTGTCCGGCAGCGGCGGCCTCGCCGTCACGCCGACCGTGTCCGTCAACCTGCCGGCCATGCGCAACGCCGACCTGGCGCTGGGCTACGACGCGGCGGCGGGCTTCTCCGGCTCCGCGACGATCCGTCCGAGCGTGGCCGCCCTGGGCGGCGAAGCGACGGTGGGCTACGCGGCCGGCGCCTTCACGGCGAGCGGCGGGTTCGATCTGAACAGCCCGTTCCTGCAGAACGCGCGCGTCGACGTCACCTACGGCAGCGAGAAGATCACCGGCGAGGCGACCCTGGGCGGCAACGAGATGACCCTCGCGGGCGTCGTGGTCAGCGGCAGCCAGGTCAAGGCGAAGTTCGACAACGCCCTGAGCGTCGAGGGCAGCGCCACCGTGTCGGCCGGCAACGGCATGCTCGCGGGCACGCTGACCGGCGGCTGGGTCAACGACGACATCGACATCAACGCCACGGGCACGGTGAACCCCCCGGGCCTCGCCTCGGTGCCGTTCACGATCACGAAGGTGGGCAGCGCCATCTCCGGGACCGCGTCCACCGACATCACGCTGCCCCGCGTGCAGGCGAAGCAGCTGACCGTCAACTACGACGGCACCGCCTGGACCGGCGGCACGGCGATCACCCTGGACATCCCGTTCCTGGAGAACGCCAGCGGCGACATCAACGTCGGCAACGACGGCGTGTCGGGCTCCTTCGCCATCACCGCGAACTCGTTCAACTTCAACCCGCTGACCGTGTCCGGCGCCTCCGTCCAGGGCACGGTCGGCACCGACGGCTCCGTGGCCCTGGCGGGCTCCGCGACGGTGGCGGGCGGCATGCCCGGCCTCACCGGCACGGCGACGGTGGCCTTCAACGGCGAGGCCGTCACCGCGTCGGGCGGCTTCGGCTTCGCCAGCTCGATGATCAGCGGCCAGGTGAACGTCGCCTACGCCAACGACCGGCTGACCGGCCACGCCGACATCGCCCCCACGGACATGAGCCTGGGGCCCATCGCGGTCACCCAGAGCACGATCACGGCCGACCTCGCCGAGACCTTCACCATGGGCGGCAGCGCCAACATCTCCGTGGCCGGCGGCCTGCTGACGGGCTCCATCGCGGCGAGCTGGACCGGCAGCGACATCAACGCCTCGGGCAGCGCGACCTTCAGCCCCACGGGCATCGAGCCGGTGACGCTGACCCTCGCCAAGGAAGGCGACAGCATCTCGGGCAGCGCGGCCGCCACGGTCAACATCCCGATGGTCAAGAACGGCGCCCGGGTCACGGCCGCCTACAGCAACAACCGCTTCAGCGGTGGCGCGCAGCTCGAGCTCGACGTGCCGATCGTGGACAACGCGCGCGGCTCCATCGAGCTGACGCCCGAGGGCCACATCAACGGGTCCATCACGGTCGAGGCCAGCAACATCACGCTGCCCTTCCTGAACGTGGACAGCGCCACGGTCACGGCCGGCATCGAGGACGGCGGCATGAACCTCGGGGGCAGCGCCGTGCTGTCGACCCGCGGCATCCCGATGGTCAAGGGGACGGCGAACCTGAACTTCCAGGGCTCGAACATCTCCGCCAGCGGCAACTTCGACATCGAGAGCAGCTTCTTCAAGCAGGGCCGCATCGGCGTCAGTTACAACGACGGGGTCGTCGAAGGCACCGGGACGATCGTCGGCAACGACATCAACCTGCCGATGCTCACGGTCACCAACTCCACGGTCAACGCCAGCATCGGCCGCGAGTTCGCCATCGGCGGCTCCGCCCAGGTCACCGCCGCCGGCAACCTGTTCAGCGGCACGCTGACCGCCAGCTACGCCCGCGGCGACGTGGACGCGTCGGTCGCCGGCACCTTCAGCCCCCCCGGCATCAGCCCCATCGCGTTCAACCTGGCCAAGCAGGGCGAGAACGTCACGGGCTCCGCCACCACCGACGTGAACGTGCCGTTCACCAAGGGCGGCCGGCTCACCGTCACCTACAACAACGGCGCCTTCGGCGGCCGCGCGGATCTCGACCTGGACATCCCGTTCGTCGAGAGCGGCAAGGCCTGGGTCGAGGTGACCGAGGCGGGCCACATCAACGGCGGCATCGAGGTCAACGCGGGGAACATCAAGCTCCCGTTCGTGACCGTGAACAGCGCGACGGTCACCGGCTCGATCACCGACGGCGTGTTCGCGATGGAGGGCTCGGGCTCCATCAGCGGCATCCCGATGTGCAACTCCGCCGAGTTCATGCTCGGCGTGCGGGGCGGCAACTACTACGGGTCGGGAGCCGTCGAGCTCGACATCCCGATGATGAAGAAGACCCGCGGCGAGGTCGCCCTCAACGAGGACGGCACGGTCTCGGGCAGCATCGCGGTGGAGGCCGAGATCTCGGGCTGCACCGGCGCGGTCACCGTCAACTACAACGACGGCAAGATCAGCGGCACCGGCACCCTGGGCTACAGCAAGGGTCCCTTCCGCGGCTCCGTCACGGCGAACCTGTCCGAGGAGGGCAAGATCTCCGGCAGCGGCCGCGTGTCCTACGACATCACGCCTGACTTCACGATCACCGCCCAGGTGGACCTGCGCGAAGACGGCTCGATGAAGATCGGCGGCAAGATCGAGTGCCCCGACAAGGTCGATCTCTTCGAGCAGAGCTACGAGAAGGAGATCTTCTCCTTCCTGGCCCGCTTCGGCATCCCGGGCCTGTCCATCCAGCTGCCGATCGTCGGCGTCGTCGGCCTCGAGGCGCGCCTGTCCGGCTCGCTGTCGGTCTACGCCAGCCTGGGCCTGTACCTGACCGACATCGTCGCCGAGGGCAGCTTCGACACGCTGACCGACAACGTCGAGCTGGACCTCGGCGGCACCATCAAGGGCCGCGCCGAGGCCGGCATCCTGGCCGAGCTCGAGTTCGCCTTCGGCCTGGGCATCGGCCCGGCGTTCATCGGCGGCTACATCAAGGCCAAGGGCAAGGCGGCGATCTTCGCCGAGATGGCGGCCAGCATCGCCGCCCACTACAGCAGCAACCCCAAGAGCCTGGGCCTGGACATCGACCTGTCCGCGAGCGCCGGCCTCATCTTCGGCCTCGAGCTGGAAGCCGGCCTCAAGGCCGAAATCGACCTGTGGCTGTTCAGCTGGTCCGCCGAGTTCCCGATGGCGAGCAAGTCGTTCGAGTACGCCCCGGGCGTCAACTTCGACTACAACCCGAAGTTCGGTTACGACCTGATCGGCGGGGGCACGCCGAGCCCTGACGAGATCGCTCCGGCCGAGCAGAAGACGATGGACAACAACGACGGCAAGGACGTCGGCGGCAAGGGAGAGATCGACGACTCCGAGCGCTACGACCCCTGCCGCAACGTCGCCGAGAAGTTCGACCTCGACACCGAGGACGAGTACGCCAAGGGCGTCAAGGCGCTGTCCGCCGATCTGCCGCCCCGCGACGCGGACCGCATGCTGGGCCGCTTCGGCGGAAAGATCGCCGGCTTCATGAGCGGCAGCGACCTCGCGGTCGTGGCGAAGAACTTCGCAGGCAGCGGCGCCAACCTGGCCGCGGTCCTGAACTGGGTCATGGAGGCGGGCGTCAGCGGCAACGACGTCACGGCCATCATCCTGGCGTGCACCAACGAGGGCTACAAGACCGAGATCATCAACGACGACTGGAAGGGTCGCATCTGCGGGATGGTCACCGCCGAGCAGATCGGCACCATCGTCGATCACCTCAAGGCGGACCTCGAGACGAAGTGCCGCTGGATGATCATGGGGGCCACCAACTACGGCCTCGTGAAGCCGCGGGTGGAGGCGGCGCCCCAGGGCGAGCGCGACGTCATGCGCACCGAAGAGTGGATGGGCATCTTCACGGGCCTGTTCAGCCTCACCGACGTCGGTACCCTCGTGGACCTGCTCGGCGGCGACCTGACGTTCAAGTGGACGTGGCTGTTCGCGGCGAGCACCGACTACGCCCACCTGTTGGAGAAGGCCAGCGCGGCGCCCCAGGGCGAGCGCGACGCCTGCCGCGGCGACCAGTGGAAGGGCCAGGTCGCTGGCGTCACCAGCACCGACAACATGGCCGAGCTGGTCGATGTCCTCGGCGGTGATCTGCACTTCAAGTGGGACTGGATGTTCGCGGCGTCCCCGAAGTGGGACCACATCGCGGCCAAGGCCGAAGCGGCGCCCCAGGGCGAGCGCGACGCGTGCCGGAACGATGTGTGGCGCGGCCTGATGTGCGCCACCATCGCCGTGGACGAGATGGCGCTGCTGGTGGACATCCTCGGCGGCGACCTGGACTTCAAGTGGGACTGGATGTTCACCCAGGGCACCACCTGGGGCCACATCGAGGAGAAGGCGAACAACGCGCCCCAGGCCGAGCGGGACGCCTGCCGGTCGGACGCGTGGAAGCCGCGGGTGGTCGGCGCCGTGGCGCTGGCCGAGATGGACATCCTGGTGGACATCCTGGGCGGCGACCTCGCCTGGAAGCTCGACTGGATGTACGCCCTGACCGCCGGGTTCGACCTGGTCACCGTCAAGGTGGACAACGCCCCGCAGCCCGAGCGGGACGCGGTGCGCAACGACAGCTGGAAGGGCCGCTTCCTGGGCGCCCACATCCACGACGAGATCTTCATCCTCGTGGACCAGCTCGCCGGCAACCTGCACGAGAAGATCGACTGGATCTACGACGCCGGCACGAGCTACGGCGCGGTCCGCGAGAAGATCGTCAACGGCCCCGGCGGCGAGTACCTGTTGCTCGACAACGACTTCTGGATGAACCGGATGGCGTCCGTCACCGGGCCGCCCGAGATGCACGAGGTCACTGGCCTGCTCGGCTGGAACCTCGAGAACAGCCTGAAGTGGATGTTCAACGCGGGCACCACGTGGGACCTCGCCCGCGACAAGATCATCAACTTCCCGGGCGAGCACGCCGACATGCTCGGCAACGCCAAGCGGGTCCGTGAGATCGAGTCGACCTTCACCTACCAGGAGATGGCTGCGGCAGTCGAGCTGCTCGGCCGCATCATCCCGTCGTCGAGCGCCGTGCAGGGCGCAGGGGCGGGCGCCATGGAAGCCGCGTGGGGCGCCAGCTCCCCGTTCCCGGGAGACCCGAAGAGCCGGCACGAAGAGGGCGGCTGGTTCTACATGAACCTGCTGACGGGCTCGATCTCGGTGGCCACCACCAAGGGCGACCAGAGCTCGATCAACCTGGGCGGCGCCCCGGAGCAGGCCGACAGCGTCGTGGTCGGCTACTTCCACACCCACCCCAACCCCAGCACCCAGCCCGACGAGAACGGCGTGGTCTGGCAGGGCGGTCCCTCCAGCTCCGACCTCGGACTCGCGGCCGCCATCGAGGTGCCCGCGTTCGTGCGCTCGGACACGGGCATCACCGCCTACGGCCCGGGCCAGCGGCCGCACCTGACGGGTCCGAAGGGCCTGCCCGGCTCCGGCGCCACCACGGCGCCGCAGGATCGCGTGGACCAGCTCGGCAAGGTGGAGCAGAAGCGCCACCCGATGGTCGACAAGATGATCAAGATCTCCACGGCCGGCGGGAAGTGGGAGGACGTCCGCCTGATGCTGCGCTCCGCCACTGCCGGTGAGCGCGCCGCCGTGGCCGGTGACCTGGGCGTCATGAAGTGGCTGGCCGGCCTCGCGCCGGACGTGCCGACCCTCATGCACCTGATGAGCTGGGAGAAGTTCGCCCCCAAGGCCACGGGCGCAAAGCAGGATCTGCAGCAGACCGGTCTGCAGATGGCGCTCGAGCAGCACCGCGCCGAGCAGCTCGGCAAGGTCGAGCAGGGCAAGCCCGTCCCCGGCGAGGGCAAGGCGAAGGCCGACCTGAAGAAGGATGGCAAGAAGCTGGCCATCAAGCTGGGCCGGCTGGCCTCCAAGAAGAAGATCAACAAGCGGATCATCTGGACGCTGATCACGGAGATCGTCGACAACTGGGCCGACTACATGCGGGCCGACCTCAAGCCCGAGGCGCGCATCGTCAAGGAGCAGGCGGCGATCATCCTGACGGTCACGAAGGATCCGCTGAGGCCCTGGTTCGACCGTCCCGCGAAGACCGGCAAGGTCCTCGACAAGACGATCAAGAAGTGCCGGATGTTCCTCAAGACGCCAAAGTTCATCGGCAAGGCCGAGGAAGGCGACGTCCAGAAGAAGGCCGGCAGCAGCATCGTCCTCGACCAGGGCAGCACGGTCGAGACGGCCGCCCAGGGCGTCAGCGGCGCCGGCGGGGCCTTCCCCTACGCCGCGCAGATCCAGCAGTCCTTCGGCTCGCACGACATCGGCGGGGTGCGGGCGCACCAGGGCAGCGAGGCCAGCCAGGCCGCGTCCGCCATCGGGGCCCAGGCCTACGCCATGGGCAACCAGGTGGCCTTCGCGGGCAGCACGAACCTGCAGGTGGCAGCGCACGAAGCGGCGCACGTCGTCCAGCAGCGCGCTGGCGCCCAGGTGTCCGGCAGCGTCGGTCAGGCCGGCGATCGCTGGGAGCAGCACGCCGATCAGGTGGCCGCGGCCGTGGTGGCCGGGCAGTCGGCCCAGGGCCTGCTCGACCAGATCGCGAGCGCCGGCAGCGGCGCGGTGGCCAGCCAGTCCGTGCAGCGGGTGGCGACCCCGCCGACGACCACGACCACCCCGGCGCCCGCAGCGGCGACCGCGACCCCGGCAGCCGTCAACTACACGATCACCTACAAGAGCGAGACGTTCGACGCCCCCACCGGGGATGTGGGAGAGAGCGCGAGCAACGCCATCACGTCGGACGCGTCCGGGGTGAAGATCAACGGCAAGTCCGCCGCGGACGCGATGAAGCGCGGCGAAGCGTTCGAGGCGTTCCTCATCGACTCGACGGGCGCGGGTGTCGTCACGAAGGCCGCCGAAGACGCGGCGAAGAAGTACGCCGACGCCAAGAGCGAGGCGACCAAGGACGAGGCGAAGGCGAAGGCCGCGGACGACGCCGCCGACGTCAAGATCGCCGAGCTCAAGGCCGCGCTGCTGGCCGTCACGCCGAAGACCGCGGAGGCCATCTCGGCGAAGCTCGGCTCGGCCACCGGCACCAAGAAGCTGACCGAGGTCGACTCGGACGCCCAGACCGCGGGCGTGCGGGCGCAGTGGAAGGCCGGCGTCGTCAAGCGCGTGCTCGATGGCGAGGGCGACGTCTACGCCGCCCAGAAGGCGGAGACCAGCGCCGGCGGGACGGGCGTCTACATCGCGATCGGCACGCCGATCCCCGACAGCGAGATCGCCGCCGACACCGCCAAGGGCGTCTCGCGTGTCGTGCCGCTGTCCGCGATCTTCTCGTACAACCTGAGCGGGGCCACCAAGGCCAAGTTCATGAACAACGAGGCGTACTTCATCGCCGCGGTGAACGAGGGCCTGTACGACCCGTGCGCGGATCTGACCGGCAACATCAGCGGCGGCAACGCGATCGCGTGGTGGTTCCCGTCCGCGAAGGCGCCCAACACCAACGTCAAGGACCTGATCAAGGACCTGGCGCTGGAAGGCCGCTACACCGTGGGCATGGTGCGCTTCAGCGTGGACGTGGCGGCAGCGAAGGCCAACCTGGACCTGCACAAGCCCACCGCGTTCGACGGCATGCCCTTCGCCGAGTTCGTCGTGGACAACAGCGAGGTCTGGGGCACGACGGCCGGCAGCACCCCGGAGGCCGTCGCCCCCGAGGTTCCCGTCGCCACGGCCCAGGCCACCCTGGCCGCGGGGCCGAAGAGCGCCGGCGATCTGCAGGCCTTCATGGTCGCCAAGGAGGCCTCCTGGGTGGACGCCGGACACGCGGTCGCCAAGACCGTGCTCAACGACGGCCTGGGGCTGCTCGACAACACGAAGAAGACCAGCGTGGCGCTGGCGGACACGGCCCTGGTCCTCAAGAGCGAGCTGCTGGCCGTCAGCGACACCCTCAAGGACTGGGACAACCGCCCCCTGAGCGTGGACAGCTGGGGTCCGGTCAACGTCGCGCGCGCCGAGCAGGCGGTTCGGGACGCCCTGACGTCCATCGGCAAGACCGAGGCGAACCTGCCGGGCGACGACTCGGCGAAGAACGCTGCGACCTACGTGGCCAACCGCAAGGCGTCCTGGACGGCAGGCAGCGGTCTGTACAGCGACGCGAAGAAGATCGTCAGCGAAAACATCTTCGACAACGGCGACGCGGGCTCCGCGGTCAGCCTCGCGATGGTGAACCTGTACAAGGTCTACCTCGGTGAGGGCCACGACGACTACGCCATCGACCCCGCCTCGGTGGAGTACAGCCCCTGCGGGCCCGACGGCAAGACCCAGAAGCCGACCGAGGATGTGGGCTACACGCTCAAGTACAAGACGATCAACGGACAGGAGTTCACCGCGACCGTGGCCGCCTCGGGCGTGCCGACGTCCATCTCGAGCCACAACCTGAACCTGAAGGCCACGGGCGGCCCGCAGCTGCGCGCCAACACCGTGCAGGACGCGGGCTCACGCCGGCTCAACGAGGGGCAGCACAACTCGCACCTCATCGCCGACGAGTTCCGCGGGTCGGGCTTCAAGCCCTCCGCCAACGTCGCGACCACCAGCGGCATCTACAACGCCGACGTCATCGACGGCAAGACGATGCGCTGGGCCGAGCTCCAGCTCGGCAACTGGCTCGAGACCGGGATCGACCCGCTGAAGGTCCCCGAGGAGTTCAGCCTGACGGTGGACGTGGCCTGGTGGCCGCTCGATCAGGTCGATCCGGCGTTCATCACGGCGGTCAACGCAGACGCCAAGCACTACGCCAACATCGAAGAGCCGACGGACCGCGTGTCGTCCAAGGAAGAGATCGAGGCGAAGATCAACGAGTACAAGCAGCGGCACCCGACGACCAAGCTGCAGCGCATCGCGGGCATGTCCTACAGCGCCGAGGTCACGCTGGACAACGGCTCCACGGTCGAGAACGAGTGGGACATCGGTCCTGACATCTGGCTGGCCATCTTCGGCGGCTGAGGCCCCTGATCGCTTAGACTCTGCACCGGTCGCGGCTCCCTGACAGCGGCGACGGTGGAGAAGCACGCCGTGATGGACCTGAGCACAGCAGTGGAGCGCCTCGGAGCAGCTCTGACCGCAGAGTACGAGCTGACCCTGAAGACCATCGAAGCCGGGCACTCCGGCGACCTGGGGGCGCCCATCCAGGCGCGGATCGATGACCTCTTCCTGACCGAAGACGGGTGGGACGGCGACGCCCCCTTCTCGGCGTTCCAGACCAGCTTGCGACCACCCACCACCGTCGCGTTCCAGGCCAAGGCCCTGAAGAAGCTGGGGCAGCGCACGCTGTTCAAGGCCGAGCGCTACGCCGCCGAGGACGTAGGCGGCATCGCCCGTCTGTACGTAAGCGAGCCCAAGAAGAACCAGGCGGCGACGCCCTTCTTCGCGCTGGACCTCGCGTTGGTCGGCGGGGACCCGAAGATCGTGGCCACGCACGAGCTCTGCGGAGCCTGCCGGGGCTCGGGCCTTCGGGACGGCGCAGCCTGCGACGCCGTCGACTTCGGTGGGTTTCCCTGCGTCAAGGGCCTCAAGTTCAAGGGCGGCCTGTCGTTCGACGCCGGCGAGCGGCTCGAGAGCGCGCGGCACGCGGAGGCGGCGCCAGGCTGGGAAGCCCTGATGGAGCGCTGAGCGCGCCCATGGACCTCCCCACCTTCCTCGACGCCGCCGACCACGGCCAGCTGGACGCGCTCCGGGCGGGCCTGGACGCCGGGATCGACGTCAACGCCGCCGACGCGGGCGGCTGGACGGCCCTGCTGACCGCGGCGCGCGCCGTGCAGAAGGACGCGGTGGTGCTGCTCCTGGAGCGCGGCGCCGACGTGCACGCGACCCGGGCGGGGGACTTCAGCGCCCTGCATCTGGTGGAGCAGGCCGCGCGCGAGGACGGCCTGAGCCCCCGGCACCTGGAGGTCGCCGCGCTCCTGCTGGACGCGGGCATCGACCCCAACGTGCTGGCCGGCAAGGGCAGGCAGTCCCCGGTGCGCAACGCCGCCGCGCTGGGGCAGGCCCCGCTGCTGCAGCTGCTCATCGGCAGCGGGCGCGTGGACCTGAACCTCGGAGACAAGGACAAGGCGACCGCGCTGTACGCCGCGGCCGACGCGGGCGCGCTGCTGTGCAGCAAGCTCCTGATCGATGCCGGCGCCGACGTGGCCATCGCCGACCGCTATGGGCGCACGCCCCTGCACGCCGCGGCGATCATCGGCAGCCTGCCCGTGACCCTGGCGCTGCTCGAGGCGGGGGCGGACCCGACCGCGCAGACCCGCTTTCCCTTCGACCGCTTCCGGGGCAAGACGACGGCGGGCGAGATCGCCCGGACCCTGGGGCACACCGACGTGGCCGCGCTGCTCGATGGAGCCCTTGCCGAGCCGATCCCCCCGAGCACGGCCCCCTGGCCCGACACCGACTCCGCCGACGCGGCCTGGATCCGCGACCTGCTCATGGGCCGGCAGCACATCCCCAGCAGCCGCGCGAGCCACCACGTGCTGGACGACGTGCTGGCCCTCAAGTACGACCCCGCCCAGAAGGAGCGCCTGGCGCGGGGCTTCCGGGGCCTGCTGATCGATCCCGAGGTGAAGGTGCGGGCCGCTGCGGTGCAGTGGTACACCTCGGCCCCCGACGACGGGGCCGTATTGCGGGCCTGGCGGGAGCACCTGGCGCTGTTCACCGGCGTGAAGTGCCCCTGGATCCCGGACGAGGGCGACCTGCGCGCCCTGCTGGCCTCCGCGCTGTCCCGGTACTCGATCTCCTCGAAGGAGGCGCGGGACGCGGTGCGCTCCGAGGCCCTGATCCGGCGCCGCGCGCTGTCGGTGGTGGCCGGGCTGATCGCCTCGGATCGCCGGTGGCTGCTCGACAACATCGTCGCCGTGATCTCCTCGTCCCCGGACGCGCTGCCGGTGCTGCTGGGCACGGCGCGCATGCGGGGCTTCGATCCCGAGGCGATCCTGCGGCGCCTCATCGGTCAGATCGACGACGGAGTGCTGATCGCGGCCATCCGCAGCGAGCTCCCCGAGTGGCGCGAGTGGCTCGACGGCGTCGTGGCCAAGGCCATGATCGACACGAGCCTGGACGTCGAAGAGGCCGAGGACGACTACCTCGTCGAGTCCCGACGCATGCTCGGCCAGCTGCTCGACCACGACTCCACCGAGGTGTTCGACAAGCTCGACGCCATGCTGGACGCGGCGCCGGAGCTGGGCGAGGCGCTGATCCTGGAGATGGCGTCGCGCCGCATGGACCTGCGCGGCGTCGTCGTGGCGCTGCGAGATCGCGCCGAGCGCGACGACCTCAAGGCCTGGCTCCAGTCCGCGGTGGACGACGAGCTGCAGCTGCTGGTCTACCTCGCGATGATCTGAGCGGGAGCGCCTGGCTCAGATCATCGGCGCCATCGGTGAGCGGTACGACTTCGGTCGCCTCGAGATCGTTCGGGAACCCTGGCACGCACGCTGATCGACGGTTGATCTGCCCCCTGGGGATCCTCGCCAAAGCGGCCGGTGATAGGCTTCCGCGCATGGCTGACCAGACCCAGGACACCGCCGTCATCGAGGGCACGCCGATGGTCCGCTTCTTGCGGAACCCGGCGAACGCCACGATCTATGCTCCCCTCATCGACATCCGGACGAGCCAGCACGGTCTGCACCTGCTGACGTTCGTTCCGCCAGCGGCGGCCCCGGCCGACGTGATGATCAGGAACGGGCAGCCCACCATCGAGATCCGCAGCGACGCAGAGCTGCTCATCCCGCTCGACAGCGCGGAGCGCGTGATCCGCGACCTGTGCTTCCAGTTCAAGAACGTCCTGATGTCCCGCCTCAAGCGGGATGCAGCGGCGGCTGGGCTCGAGGTGCCGTCGGACGAGGAGATCGTGTTCAACGGTCTCGAGGACATCTTCGACGTTGGCCGCACCCGCCCGGTGCAGGACGAGGACGAAGGATGACCTGGGCCAGTCGCGACTTCCACCAGTTCGGCAACGCAGGCGGGATCCTCCGCATAGACATGATGGGCGAGGAGATGGAGCTGCCCTACCGGGCGCAGTTCTACATCGACTCCTTCGGGGAGATCGCCGCGGCCGCCGCCCAGATGCCCGATGGCGAGAAGTGGCTGTTCCTGAGCCGCACCGAGGACGGCGACGTCTACACCCAGAGCGCCAACCGGGACGGGGACGTGGACCTGGGCAAGGCCCGGCTCGTCACCACCGTGAAGACCGACCGTGACGGCGTGCTGATGAGCCACATCATCGCCTGCGGCACCGGCATCAAGGCCGACAAGGAAGGCCTGAAGAAGGACATCACGCGCGGACCGCAGAAGGCCGCTGACCTCGCCATGAAGGTCATGAAGAAGATGATGGCCGGCGTTCGCTGAACGCAGTCCCCAACCAGACAAGAACCAGGAGCGCACGATGGCCGACGAAACGCCCGCCACGGGTCGCGTGAACGTCAAGACCCTGCTGCGTCGGAACCCCTCCGGCCCCACCTACTTCACGCCCGTGTTGGACGTGCGGGTCAGCGACCGGGACATCCGGCTGCTGTCGTTCGTGGTGCCCGCGGTGGACGCCGACGAGCTCGTGTCGGACGGCGAGGGCAACTACATCCTGCCCCTGCAGAGCCAGTGCGAGCTGATCCTGCCGCCCGACACGGCCGAGGCGCTGATGAACGGCCTCAAGCAGCAGCTGGACGTGCTCAAGGCAAAGCAAGAGGCCTGAGCCGCGGTGGCGGGCTGCTCCGCCACGCCGCTCGTCCGAAAGCTCGGGACAAAACCTGGGGCTCGCCTCGCCTGCGCGAACGCGCCGGCTCACTACCTCGACCTGCTGGGACCGCTTCCCGACGGGGCGGCGTTCGGGCGCGAGCTTCAACGACCGATCCGCAGCAAGGACCGCCCGCAGCGACCCTGAGAGTCAGCTCCGGGCCACGCTCCGGCGGCGCCTCAGCAGGCCCGCGAAGGCCAGCGCGAAGAGCGCCGGTGCCGTCTGCCCCGCCGCCACGCTGCTCTGGCAGTCGCAGCCCGCGGTGTCGTCGTCGTCGCCGGACGTGTCGTCGTCACCGGACGCGTCGTCATCATCATCGTCGTCGTCGTCGTCGTCGCCCGAGTCGTCGTCATCACCCGTCGTGTCGTCGTCGTCGTCGTCGTCGTCGTCGTCGTCGTCGTCGCCCTTCGGAGGCACGACCTCGAACTCCAGCTCCGTGGCCCAGTCCGAGGCGAGCGACAGCTCATCGACCGCGCGCGCCCGCCACGTGTTCACCCCGTAGGGCAGCAGGTTCGCCAGGACGGTCACCGTGGTCTCGCCCACCCCCTCGGTCACCCCGACGTCTGTCCAGCCCACGATCCCGAACTCATCGAGCACCTCGAAGTCGTAGGTGCGGGTGACGCCGTCGGCGTCCGTGGCGTTCTGGAGCCGGAAGGTGATCTGCTTCTGGGTGCCGAAGGCGTCGCCGTCCGGGGCGATCAGGGTGGGCACGGTGGGCGGGTTGTTGACGCTGTTCGTCGTGAACTCCGCGGTCGTCCAGGCGGACGTCAGCCCGCCGTCATCCACGGACCGGGCCCGCACCCAGCCGAGCGCGTCCTCGACCAGCGTCGCACCTTCGTCCGCCGAGGCCCACAGGGTGCTGGCGCCCATGGAGTCGGCGACGGGGCCGCTGCTCCAGACCGTGCCGCTGAAGTTCATGTCGAGCGCGAGCTCGATCTCGTAGGAGATGGCGAAGCCCTCGGGATCCGCGCCGCCGGCGACCTCGATGTCCGGGGCCAGGCTGCCGACCTGTCCGCCGGCCAGGGGCCACAGGATCGACACCGCCGCCGGCGCGTCATCGACCGTAGAGACCAGGAACTGCTCCTCCGTCGCCCAATCCCCGGGCAAGCCGTGCTCGTCCACGGCCCGCGCGCGCCACCAGTACCAGGCGTTCTCCACCAGGGCTCCGGTGGCCGCCTCGGCGGTGCCGTTGCCCAGACCACTCAGACTCGCGTCCGCCCACACCTGCGTGCTCAGCGTGGCGTCCGAGTAGACCTCCACCTCGTAGGTCATCGCGTCCCCATCGGGGTCGGTGACCTCGGTCCACTGCAGGGTGGGGGTCAGGGTCGTGACGATGGCGGCGGCCACCGGGAAGCTCAGGGTGCTGGTGCCCGGGGCCTCGTTGGCGGCGTTGACGAAGAAGTCCTCCGCGGTGGACCAGGCGCTGGCGGCGTTGCCGTCGTCGGCTCGCACCCGCCACCAGTAGGGCGTGTTCTCGCTCAGCGGAGACCCGGGGGACACGCCGGTCGTGCCGCTGGCGTCCTCGGTGACCGACAGCAGGCTCTCCGTCAGGGTGACCAGCGTGCTGTCGGCGTAGATCTCGACGTCGTAGGTCAGCGTATCCCCGTCCGGATCGGCGCCGTTCACGAACGACAGCAGCGGAGACGCCGTGGTGACCTCCACCCCCGCGATGGGGCTGCTGGGGGTCGGCGCGGTGGGGCCGCCGGACGCCTGGGGATCCGAACCCGCGAGCCACTCCTGGATGTTGGTGATGCCGTCCCCGTCGGGGTCGCCGGCGGAGTCGTCGATGCCGGGGTTCAGCCCGTTGGGGCCCTCCCAGGAGTCCGGCATGCCGTCGCCGTCCAGGTCGAGGTATGCCACGGCCACGGAGCAGCTCAGCGCGTCGGCGCCGCCGTCCCCGTCGTTCACGGTCAGGTTGATGCTGACCGTGCCGGCCTGGGCCTCGCCGTAGCTCGGGGTCCACAGCACAGAGCTCGAGCTGCCCGTGGAGGCGCCCAGCGTGGCCGAGGAGGTACCGGCCAGGGACCAGGCCAGGACGTCGAGCGTTCCAGGGTCTGTCGCGCTGGCGCCGAAGCCCGCCGGAGTGCCCTCGACGGACGCGCCCGGGCAGACGCCCGTCAGGGTGGGCGCGACGTTGGTGACGGTGAGCGTCGCCGTGTCGCTGTCCGCGCCGCCGTCGCCGTCATCGACGCCGCCAGTGATCGTGAACGTGCCGTCCTGCACGTAGGTGTGTGACGCGGACGGACCGCTGTCCCCCGCCGTGCCGTCTCCCCAGTCCCAGCCGTAGGTCAGCACGTCGTTGACGCCGGCGTCGCTGGCGGAGGTGGAGAAGGTCACCGAGCCACCCTCGGCCACCGTCGTGGGTCCCGCCAGCACGGCGAGCACCGGGGCCGCGTTGACGATGGTGATCACCAGCCCCTGGGCGTCCGTGCCACCGTCGTCGTCCTCCGCCGCACAGATCGCGGAGTAGCTTCCGTCGTCGGCGTACGTCTTGGAGGCGGCGAAGGGGATCCCGTAGCCGAGGCCCGGCGCGTAGGTTGGCCCGTACGTCACGACGCCGTCCAGGTCCCAGATCAGGGCCGGGACGTCGTTCCAGCCGGGGTCGGTGGCGTCGCAGGTGAACGCGAGGGTGTCCCCCTCGCTGCCGATGCAGGTCCCGTTGTCGCAAGAACCGATGGCCACCGGCGGCTCGTTCGTGATCTCGACGGTGAAGTTGTACGAGGTGACGAGCCCCTGATCGTCCGTGAGGCGGACCAGGCCCGTATAGAAGCCGTCGTCGTTCACGTAGGTGCAGTTCGTGACCGCCCCGCCCTGCGTCCCGCCCAGGTTGTTGATGTCGCAGTTCGTGAAGTGGGTGACGATCGTCCCGTCGGCGTCTGTGCTCGCGGAGGAGTCGATGGTGAACGTGCGGTACTGCGGCGTGGAGTCCTCCGGAAACGTCCCGGGGCCGGTCACGACAGCGACCGGAGGGTATTGGGGCGGGGTCCAGTTGAAGGCGCCGTACCAGGCCAGGTTCGAGACCAGCGTCGGGGACCAGGGGTCCGGCCAGGTCCCGATGGGTACGTCGTCCAGGGCTCCGGTGATCGAGCCGATGCTGAACGTGGTGTAGGTGGTCGACGCGCTCCCGTCGCTGGACGCGCAAGGCCAGGACCCGGCAGCGCTGATCGACGCGGCGAACAGGAACTCCCCCGCCTGCACGTTCATCGCGGTGGGGAACAGCGCCGGACCACTGACGTGCACGTACTGCGTCGACCACAGGAGCTGGTACGAGCTCGTCCCCGCGGGGGCCCAGTACATCGCGCCGTCCACGGTCACCCCGGAGGGCGGCGCCAGGCTCAACGCGAACCCTTCCAGGTAGATGTCCTGGGTGATCGAGAGGCCCTGAACGTGGTTCCCGGCCGTGCAGGGCCCAAAGGAGCCCCCGCCGAAGGTCTCAGGCGTCGAAGCGATCGCCGGTCCTGAAGTCCCGATGGCGCCCACGCAGATCAACGCGACAGCGACATCTCTTCGCATCAGCTCTCCCAAGAAGTCAGGCACCGGCCCGCAGACGCTGCCGTGATCAGGGGACTTCGCACACGAAGCCGGTGGGGCTCGTGGTGCAGTCGGTCTCGGCCCAGGCGCCCGTCTCGGAGACCGTCAAGCAGTCGATCGTCCCGTTCGTGCTCGCGACGAAGTCGGGGGTCGCGTCCGTGCCGTCCACCCCGGACCCATCGTTCCCCGCGCCCGCGTCCCAGTCGAAGTCGTCATCGGCGGTGGTGTCGGTCGCGCCGATCCAGGCTGTGCCGGTCGTGCTCGTCGCCACGATCAGGGCGAAGATCTCGTCGTTGTCCGTCGCACCGTCGGTCTGTGCAAGGCGGGTGCTGATCCCGCCCACCGTCTGCTCACAGGCCGTGACGGCGGCGCTCTGGGCCACAGACGTCGCGCAGTAGGTGTAGTAGGGACCATTGCTGCCGTCGTAGGCGGTCCCGGCCCCACCGGCGCCCGCGATGCAGTCCAGACCGTCGCAGTCGTTGTCGACGCCGCCCACCGCGTCACCGGCGAAGGGGTAGATCGTGCCCACCGCGTCGTTGCAGTCGTCGCCGCCCGTGAACCCGCCGCCGTTCTCCACGTACCCCGTGCAGGCGAGGAACGTGTCGCTGTCGCCGTTCACCTCGCCGGCGAAGTCCGCACTGCCCGAGCAGTTCGTGTCCACGCCGTCGCAGACCTCGATCACGCCCGGGTTGATGGCCGTCACCGCGTCGTCGCAGTCGTCGCCGCCCGTGAACCCGCCGCCGTTCTCCACGTACCCCGTGCACGCCAGGTAGTTGTCGCTGTCGCCGTTCACCTCGCCGGCGAAGTCCGCGGAGCCCGAGCAGTTCGTGTCCACACCGTCACAGACCTCCGCCACCCCAGGCTTGATCGCGAACCGCGAATCGTCGCAGTCCGTCGTCGCGCTGAAGCCGCCGCCGTTGTCCGTGTACGGCGTGCAGTCGAGGAAGTTGTCCGCGTCCGTGTCGTCCTCGTCCCCAGACCCGTCCGAGAAGTCCGCAGAGCCCGAGCAGTTCGTGTCCACACCGTCACAGACCTCCGCCACCCCAGGCTTGA
>CALGIB010001019.1 GCA_937915955.1 uncultured Pseudomonadota bacterium | reverse complement strand
ACGGGCGTGGTCGTCCGGCGCTGGGGCCGCGCGGAAGGACTGCCCGGCGATCGGGTCTACGAGGTCGAGCCGGGGCCCACCGGCAAGCTCTGGGTCGGCACCGACTCGGGCCTGGCCCTGATGTGGCCGGATCAGGACGTGATCGTGCCCTGGAACACCTCGCCGCTGGCCGCTGGCGAACCCGCCTACGCGGTCCTGGACCTGGGATCGGCCGTGTTGATCGGCGGCGAGAGCGGCGTCACGGCGCTGGGCGACCTGCCTCGCCGGTACCGGGATGTGCTGGCCGTCCCGGGGCCGGTCCTGGCCCTGCACCGGGATGGCCGGGCGCTCTGGGCGGTGACCCCCAGCGACGCCTGGCGCCTGGAGAGGGGACAGCTGCAGCGCTTCGAGCTGCCGGTCGAGGCCCTCTCGGCCGCCGTCGGTGGGGGCTCGCTGTGGGTCGGCAGCGAGCGGGGGCTGCACCGCTTCGACGCCGGGCTGGGGCGCTTCGTGGCGGGCCCCGCCGTGGGCCCCGTGCGTCGGATCGAGGGTGACGGCGCCGTGGTCTGGGCGGTGGCGGGCGGTCGGATCCTGGCCATCGACGGCGCCGGCGGCCAGCGCGACTACCTGCAGGTCCGGTTGCCGACGGACCTGGCGGTGTCGCCCCGAGGCGTCTGGGTCGCCACCGCTCGAGGCCCACAGCTGCTGGACCCCTACAGCGGCGAGGTCCGGGAGATCGAGGGCCTGGACGAGGGCATCGAGCGGCTGGCCGTAGGCCCCGAGGGCGAGGTGGTGGCCTGGCTCGAGGGGGGCGGCCTGGTCCGGCTGCCGACGGGGCTCCCGGTGGTCGGGGGGCCTCCGACCTGGAGCCTCGGGGTGGCCTCGGACCTGCACATCGACGCCTCGGGCCGGACCTGGATCCTTGGCGACAGGGGGGCGGGCGTGATCCCCGCCCGGTAGACTCGCAGCATGAAGACGGAAGCCGAGCTGAGCAGGGAACAAGCCCTCGCGGACGCGCGCTATGCGACCGCGGGGCGCCTCGTCCGCGGCGCCGTGCACGACATCAAGAACCCCACCGGCTTTGTCAGCGGCAACGTCACCTACCTGCGTCAGGTCGGCGGGCAGATCGCCGAGCACCTCGAGGCCCTGCGGCCCCACCTGGGCCCCTACGCCTCTCCCGGTGAGCTGCGCGAGGCCGTGCTGCGGCTGCTCGAGGTCGTCGATCGCGAGGGCCCCGAGCTCGAGGCCTGCCTGGACGAGTGCGACCAGGGCCTGCGGCAGCTCGACGACTACAGCCGCGCCTTGAGCCGGGCGGCCCACGACCCCGGCCCCGTGGAGTCGCTGGTGCTGTCGGTGGTCGTCGCCGAGGCCGTCGAGAGCGCGCGGCTCTTCGGCCGCCACATCGCCCGGATCGAGCTGCAGGTGGAGGACCACCCGATCGAGCAGCCCCGGTGCGGCCTGGGGACGCTGCTCACGGCGCTGCTCGTCGACGCCCTCGAGGGCTGCGGTCGGCGAGCCACGGGCTTCCACGTGACCGTCCGCTACGACGGCGGGCTCGTGATCGAGGACGACGCGACCGCCCGGCCGCTCCCGGCTCGCGCCTCGATCCTCGCCGAGAGCCTGGGGCTGAAGCTCCAGCGTGAGCACGCCGCGGGCGCGAACGTCACCCGAGTCCTCGGCCTGTGACGCGCTGGCGCAGCACGCGCGCGAGGTACAGCGGGTTGCCCAGCAGGTAGCGCCTCCAGAGCCTCCTCGGCTCGGTCACCAGCCGCGCCAGCCACTCGGCGTTGTCGTGGAGCCAGGCCGGCCCCCGCCAGGTGTGGCCTGAGACGAAGTCCGCGGTGGCGCCCAGGCACCAGACCACCGGGGCGCCCAGGCTGGCCCGGTGCTCGGCGACCCAGCGCTCCTGGGTGGGCGTGCCCATGCCCACCAGCACGATGTCGGGTCGGAAGTCCCGCAGGCGCTCGAAGAGCAGCCGCTGCTCCTCGGAGGGGTGGAAGCCGTGCTCGGGGTGCAGGAGGAGGCCGGGGTGACGGGCCAGCAGTTCGTCGCAGGCGGCGCGGGCCACGCCGGGCGAGCCGCCGATCCAGGCGACGCGCCAACCCTGGGCCTCGGCCCTGGCCGCGAAGTCCCAGATCCAGTCCGCCCCCGTCATGCGCTCGGGCAGGTGCTGCTGCAGGAGCTTGGCGCCCAGGACGATGCCCTGGCCGTCCGCGTAGCAGAGCTCCACGCCCCTCAGGAAGGCCCTCAGGCGCGCGTCCTTGGCGGCCTCGTTCACGACGTGCACGTTCAGGTAGGCCACGGTGGCCCGGCCGTCGGCGCGGACCAGATCGGCGACGCGGTCGAGCAGCGAGCTGCGGGTCAGGACGTCGACGGGGAGGCCGAGGACCTGGACCCTACTGGGTCTGCCCGCCGCCATAGACGAAGTAGGTCCCCGCCACCTGGGCGTTGCTGTTGTCGATGTCCAGCTGACCGCCGCCGCTGCTGGCCATGACGCCGAACACGATGACCATGATGCGGTTGCTGGACCAGCGGGTCCAGACGCTGCTGGGCACCGTGGCGCTGCCCGTGTTGGGCCACACGCAGGTCACGGTCTGGTCCACCGAGCTCTGGTCGGCGCTGCGCAGCTCGAGGATGACCACCGCGTAGTCACCGCCGCTGCCACCGGACCACTGGAACTTCAGGTTGTTGCGGTTGAGCAGGGGCAGCGAGGCGGCGTCGATGAGCGGTGTGGACAGCGTGACGGCCGAGGGCATCGTCAGGAAGTCTTCGGAGCCGAAGACCGGCCAGCCGTTGGTCGGCGTGATCGGCTCGAGGTTGTAGTCCGCGCCCAGGGCCACCTGACCGACGCTGGTCAGGGACTTCTCGAAGGCCAGGACCGAGGAGCTGGAGTTCCAGCTCATGGCGATGCTCTTGCTGCCGGAGCTGACGGTGGCGCTGGAGACCCCCAGGTCGTCGACGATGTAGACCCCGTCTCCGCTGTAGCTGTAGTCGGCCGTGCAGCCGTTCGAGCTCGAGTTGTAGAGCTGCCACATCTCGAGGGTCGTGTCGGCGATCACCGGGCTCCACCAGGCGTAGCCCTCGTCCGTGGGGGTGCTCGTCCAGTAGCCGCCCTTGAAGTCCAGCCAGTAGACCTCGCCGATGGCGCCGGTGTAGCCCGAGCCGTCGGCCATGTAGGTGAAGCCGCCGGCGGCCTTACCGTAGCCGTCCGAGGTGCTGACCTCGACGTCCACGGCCCCGGCGCTGCCGCTGGGGGTCACGACGGTCAGCACGTTGGTGCTGGAGCTCAACACGCCGCCCTTGGTCCCGTCGAAGCTGACCTGGGCGCTGGAGTCGAAGGGGCCGCCGACGATGACGACCTGCAGCCCGCCCGCTGTGGTGCCCGCGCTGGGCGTCAGCGAGTCGATGCGGATCTCGACGTCGGCGTCCGTGTCGCTGTCTACGTCCGCGTCCGCGTCGGTGTCCGAGTCCCCGTCGGCGTCCGTGTCGGCGTCGGCCAGGGGCCCCGTGTCGTCGGACACCGCGTCCGGCTCGTACTGGGTCAGGCCGCAAGACGTCAGGGTCGCGGTGGCCAACAGTGCCGTGAGCAGCTTGCTTGTCATGCGATCAGGTCCCGGTGGGCGACGAAGTATAGGGGTGTCGGCTCTGCGGCTCGTGAGGAAACTGCGACGTCCTCCACCCGAGGAGTGTAGCCATCCCGTTGAGGTCCCGCAGTTGACGAGGTGCCCTCGGGGGAGGTAGCCATGCCTCCTATGCTGCTGCTCCTGCTCAGCCTGGGCTGCGGCTCGGGCGCACCTCCGAATGTCGCCGCCGACCCCGCCCTCGAGCTGCGCGCGCCGCAGCCCCAGGACTTCGTGTTCGGCCCCGGCGACGTCATCGACATCAAGGTCTGGCGGCACGAGGACCTGGATCTCAGCGTCACCATCGCCCCCGACGGGGCCATCAGCTTCCCGCTGCTCGGCCGCGTGGTGGTCAGCGGCAAGACCTACCCCCAGCTCGTCGAGCTGCTCGAGCTGGGGCTGGCCGAGTACGTCGTCGAGCCCGCCGTGGCGGTCAACATCGTCCAGATCAGCAACCAGAAGGTCTTCATCCTGGGCGAGGTCCAGAACCCCGCGGTGCTGCAGATCACCACCGAGATGAGCATCCTCGAGGCGCTGATCCGGACCGGCGGCATCAACGCCGACAGCCGCACGGGCAACGTGCTGCTCATCCGCGGCACGCTGGACCAGCCCGAGCTCTTCCTGGTCGACGTGGCCGCCATCTACGGCCGCGGGGACAAGACCCAGCTGGTCCAGCTGCAGAAGGGCGACATCGTCTACGTGCCCACCAAGACCATCGTCAACGTCGAGCGCTTCTTCAAGCGCATCAGCGGCATCCTGGGTCCCTTCGTCGGTGGGTCGGTCATCTACCGGAACTCGGAGAACGGCAACGCCCAGGGCGCCAGCTCCGTCCTCGACTAGCTTGCGCCGCGTCCCCCTCCTGGGAGCCTTCGTCGTCGTCGCCGACTCGGCGGTGCTGGCCCTGGCCCTGGCGGGGGCCTGGCGGATGTGGCTGTGGTGGCGGCCGGTGCTCGAGCAGATCGTGCAGGTCCGCCTCTCGGAGCTGCTGCTGGTGAACGCATGGATGCCGCCCGGGCTGCTGCTGATCGCGGCCTGGGTGCTGGCCCTCCGCCAGCAGGGCTTCTACGACCCTGGGCGCATGAGCACGGTGGTCAAGAGCCTCAGCGCGCTCACCCGCGCCACGCTCTGGGTGCTGGTGCTGGTGGTCACCTACCAGTTCTTCGCCCCGCAGCGGACCACCTCGCGCTTCCTGATCGTCGGCTTCCTGGGCGCCGGCTGGCTGAGCGTGGCCACCTGGCGTTGGCTGATGCTGCGGCTGCAGGCCTGGCGACCGCTGCCCCAGAGCCTCGAGAACGTGGCCATCGTCGGCCTGGGCGAGGAGGCGCGGCACCTGGCCGAGGAGCTCCAGCGCAGCGGCCACCCGACCTGGAACCTGGTGGGCTTCGTCGCCCCGGATCGGGGCGCGCTGGACGTGGCCGTGCCCCACGAGCAGGTCCTGGGGCGCGTCAGCATGCTCCGGGACATCGTCAACCACCACAAGGTCGAGACCCTGGTGCTGGCGCTGCGCAACGTGCAGCGCGACGAGGCGCTCGTGGTCGTGACCCGCGCGGCGGCGATGGGCCTGCGCGTGCTGCAGGTGCCCTTCACCTGGGGCCTGGTCTCCCCGCGCCTGGATCTCGCGGAGCTGGGCGAGCTCCAGCTCATCGACGTCGGGCGCCTGAGCTACCCCAGCGCCGGCGAGACCTTCAAGCGCGCCTTCGACCTGCTCGCGGTGACCGTGGGCGGGCTGCTGCTGAGCCCGATGCTGCTGCTCACCGCGCTGGCCGTGCGCCTGGACAGCCCCGGACCGGTGATCTTCTCCGCGCCGCGGGTGGGGCGGGGCGGTCGGGTCTTTCCCTTCTACAAGTTCCGCTCGATGGTGGTCGGGGCGGACGACCAGAAGGACGATCTGAGGGACGACAACGAGGCGGATGGGCCCCTGTTCAAGATCCGCGAGGACCCGCGTGTGACCCGCGTCGGGCGCTTCATCCGCAAGTTCTCGCTGGACGAGTTCCCGCAGTTCTGGAACGTCGTGCGCGGCGAGATGAACCTCGTCGGACCCCGACCCCTGCCGGTCCAGGACCTCGAGGGCATCGAGGACAACCCAGAGATCGCCTACTGGTTCGAGCTGCGTCACCAGGTGCCGCCGGGCATCACGGGGCTCTGGCAGGTGATGGGCCGCTCGGACCTCGGCTTCGAGGAGATGGTCCGCCTCGACATCCACTACGTCCAGAACTGGAGCCCCTGGCTGGATCTCAAGATCCTGTTGGCAACCCTCCCTGCGGTCCTGCGCGGTCGCGGCGCGCGTTAGGCTGCCGGCCCGTGGAACTCCTCAAGATCTACACCGCGCTGCTGCGCCGGAAGTGGCTGCTCGTCCAGGCGGTGGTCCTGTTCACCCTCGTCGGGGGGGTGTCCGCGCTGACGCTGCCCAAGAGCTACCAGGCCACCTCGAAGGTGATGGTCGCCAGCAGCGACGCGACCAGCGCGGTGCTCAGCGACCTGGGGCTGCAGGAGCTCGCCGTCGGGCTCTCGGGCGCCTCGGACGAGATCCAGAACCACATCGCGCTGTCGACGACGCGCCCCATCGTGGACGAGGTCGTCTGGCGGCTGCAGCTCCGGGACGACGAAGGGCGCCTGCTCGACGCCGACAAGCTGATCATCGCCGGCACCTTCGGCCCCTTGCTGGCGGAGCCGCTGATCGAGGTCCGTCAGCACCAGAGCACCGACATCATCACGATCACCGCGACCAGCAACGACCCCGAGCTGTCCCGCCTGATGGCCGACACCGTCGCGCGGGTCTACATCGCCGACACCCGCGACCGCTCCAAGCAGGAGACGCAGGAGGCGCGCAAGTTCGTCGAGGGTCGCCTGGAGCTGGTCCGGGCCGAGTTCGACCGGGCCCTGGCCCGCATCGCGGACGTGCAGGAGCAGGAGCAGATCATCGATCTGGACAGCGAGGTGCGCTCCGCCGTCGGTCGCATCTCCGAGCTCATGCTGGCCGGCGAGGAGGCCGAGACCCGGGCCCAGGAGATCCAGGCGCAGATCGGCTCGATCCGCGGCATCCAGGGCCGCGAGGACATCGACTACATCGGCCCCAGCACGGTGATCGAGAACGTCGGCATCAAGGACATGCGCGACCAGCTCAGCACCCTGCGCATGCAGCGGGTGACCGAGGCGCTCGAGAAGACGGACCGGCACCCCGACATCCAGCGCATCGACGCCCAGATCGCCGGGGTCGAGGAGGAGCTGGTCGTCCTGCTCGAGGAGCAGCACGGCATGGACCCGACGCTGATCAAGCTCGAGGTCGAGCTGGCCGGGCTGCACGACCGGGGGGTGGCCATCGACGCGGCGATCAAGCGCACGACCGAGACCTTCAGCCTTTACCCGGACAAGATGCGCAAGCTCTCGCAGCTTCAGCTGGCGGCCACCGCGGCCGAGGAGATCTACCGCTCGCTGCAGTCCCAGAGCTACCAGATCGCCGTGGCCGAGGCGATGACGACCTCGCCCATCCAGTTCGTCGAGCCGGCCAAGCGGCCCGACCGCCAGGTCAGCCCGCGCCTGGTCGTGAACCTCGTCATCGGCTTCGCGGTCGGCTTGCTGGTCGGGCTGGGGCTGGTCGCGGCCTTCGAGTACATCGACGACAGCATCAAGGGCGCCGACAGCCTCAAGGAGGCCTGGGACGCGCCTCAGCTGGGCATCATCCCGCAGTACAAGGCCGGCCTGGGCATCACCCTGAGCAACCTGAAGCCCACGGACCCCGTGGTCGAGGCCTTCCGGACCCTTCGCTCGGCGATCCAGTACGCCACCCTCGATCAGCCGGCGTCTTCCTTGCTGATCACCAGCTCGCTGCCGGGTGAGGGCAAGAGCACGCTGATGGCCAACCTGGCCGTCACCATCGCCCAGGGCGGGCGCAGCGTGCTGGTCGTGGACTGCGACCTGCGCCGCCCGACGCAGCACACCTTCTGGCCGCAGACGGGCACCCACACGGGCCTGACCCAGGTGCTGCTCGGCAAGGTCAGCTGGCAGGACGCCCTCCAGGCCACCCCGGTCGAGGGCCTCAGCTTGCTGGCCTCGGGGCCCATCCCGCCCAACCCGGGCAAGCTGGTCGAGTCGCTCAAGCTGCGCCAGCTGCTGCTCGAGCTGGGCAAGCACCACGACGTGGTCCTGGTGGACGCGCCCCCGGCGCTGGTCGTCAACGACGCGCTGCTCATCGCCGGCATGGTCGACCACGTGATCGTCGTGGTCGAGTCGGGCAGCACCCCGGGCCGCGTGCTCCAGGACGCGAGGGAGCGCCTGCAGGCCCACGGCATCGAGCCTCTGGGTCTGGTGCTGAACAAGCTCGAGTACAGCCTGACCCCCTACGGCGGCAAGTACGCGGCGGCCTACAAGACCTACACCAGCACGGGCGGTGCGGCGTGAGCTGGCTGCTGCTGCTGCTGGCCTGCGGTCCGGGCGCCGAGGCCATCGCCACCGGCATGAGCAGCGACAACCCGGCGGTTCGTGAGGACATGGTCGCCGCGGGCAAGCTGGTCAACGATCCGGTGGTCGTCGAGGCCCTCGTCCTCGCGCTGCAGGACCCCTCCGCCGACATCCGCGTGGCCTCGGTCGAGTCCCTGGCCGAGCTCGAGGCCTTCGAGTCGGTGCCCGCCATCGTCGAGCGCCTCGAGGACTCCGAGCCGCGCGTCCAGAAGGCGGCGGTCGAGGCCCTGGGTCGCCTCGGCGATCCCCAGGCCGTCGGGCCGCTGGTCGACTACGTCGAGGCGCGTCGGCACGGGCGGGTGCCGCTGAACGCCATCTGGGCGCTCGGTGTGCTCGGCGACGCGCGGGCCCTGCCCCTGCTGGCCCAGCTGCGCGAGCACGCGGACCCCTACGTCGTCTACAACGCCTGCAACGCGCTGCGCGAGATCGGCGACGTGAAGGCCCAGGACGAAGCTCCCTTGGAGACGGCGCCGGTGCCCGCCGAGATCGAGCAGATCGAGCAGCCCGTCGAGGAGCCGCCCGCCCCCGAGCAGGCCCCCGCCCAGGAGCCCACCGGCCCGATCAAGGCCGTCTTCCCCGGCGGTTGAGGCTCAGAACGGCGCCGGGTTCCCGTACAGCACCCAGGGCAGCCCGCGCATCTCGACGTAGGCCCGGTGGCGGAAGCCGCCCCGGCCCTCCAGGAAGTCTTCGCCCTCGATGTGGGACAGGGCGTAGCCGGCGGCCCACCAGCCTCCCTCGTCGCGCAGCCAGCTGCCTCGCAGCCCCACCGTCCAGCGCTCTTCCCGCGTGGGCAGGGCGATGACGGCCTGGCCGACGTGCTCGGCGACCTCGACGCGCGTCCGGTGCTCGAAGGACAGGTCCAGCGCCAGCGGCTGAGGCGCGTAGCCCAGGTGGCCCCACCAGGTCGTCTGGTCACCGCCGTTGGGGTGGCCCAGCCAGCGCCCATCCTGCTGGAACCCTTGGTGGTAGACGCGGTGGGTCTCGTACCAGCGGAAGGTGTCGTCCTGGAGCTGCGCCCACTCCAGGCCCAGCACCCAGGCGTCCGCCGAGATCTCGCCCCCGACCAGGTTGGCGACGCCGGCCAGCGCGGGCGTCGGGATGGGCCCGATGGAGCGCATCACCATGTCGTCGCCGCCGTACTGCCAGTAGACCTCGACGTAGTCCAGGGGGGCCTCGGGGGGCAGCGGAGCCAGCAGCCGCAGGTCGATGGCCGCGATCTCGTCCTGGTCGGGCTCGTCCTTGTCCGGGTCGTCGTAGACGTGGGGATCGGTGGGCAGGAGCAGCTGCCCGAGCGAGGGCAGGGGACGGCCCTCGCCTCCGAACAGGCCGACCCGGCTGACGCCGACCTCGACGTAGGGCAGGGGGGCCCAGCGCAGGTCCATCCAGAGCACCCCGGGGTCCTGCACGTCCTGTCGTGGGCGCTGCAGCCAGCCTGCCCCGGCCTCGATCCGCAGCTCGCCGAGCCGCTCGGTGCGAGGGTGGAGGGTCCCGACCCCGGCCGGGAAGGGCCGCGAGTCGTCCCAGAGCATCAGCGAGCCGTGGCGCCCCGGTCCCAGCTTGCGCGTCTCCTGGTGGAAGCCCAGGCGGTGGCGCCCTCGTCGCAGGCCCGCGCCGTACTCGAGCACCGGCATGACGATGTCCACCGGCTGCTCGCCCACCAGGTCCACCCAGGCCTGGACCTGGCCGTGGGCCTCGAGCCAGGGCGTGCCGAGGTGCAGGTCGGCGCCCAGCCGAGGTGAGATCAGGCCCTCCTCGGCGTCACCCAGCAGGCCCTGGGTGTGCCCGTCTCCGGCCGCCAGTCGGGTGCTCGCCCGCATCACGACCACGGGGTCCCGCCAGGCGCGGTCGTCGGCTTCGACCAGCAGGCTCTCGGGGCTGAGCTCCAGGGCCAGGCGGCTGCGCTGCTCCCGGAACCAGGGGTCCCCGAGGGGCAGGTCCTCCAGCGCCCAGGCCAGGCTCAGCTCGGAGCGGTCGCTGCCCCCGAGCACCAGGGCCTGGCCGGATCGCCGCAGCGTGCGCTCGCCCAGGTCCTGGGCAGGCGCCTGGCCCGGATCGGCGCGGAGCTGTGACAACAGGGCCAGGAGCGGCATCCGGGGAAGGTAGCATCGCCGCGGAGGCCTGTTTCTGGTGCTGCTAGCCTGGCTCTCGGTGGCGCTGGCCGGACCCTCCTGCGAGGCACCGCAGGGCGGGCCTTGGGGC